>DATJXK010000284.1:0-30432 GCA_035500235.1 Pseudomonadales bacterium
AATGGGTTTGGGTGCGCGGTTATTGGGCGGCGCCGCCCCGGCCGGGCGCTATTTGGGTGCATGGCACCTGGGCCTATCACGGTCACCACCGTGTTTGGGTGCGCGCACACTGGGAATGATGGTTCATCGTTGCTTCCCGGAAGCCAAGTGGTAGACTGCGGAAGTTGATGAAACTTTTTTGCGCAGCCACGGCCTTTATTGTCGCGGGCACCTGTTTATCGGTGCGCGCGGAATTGGCCGATGGCATCAACGCCATCGTCAACGACAAGATCATTACCTACCAGGAAGTGGACGATCGTATCGCACCGGCCATGGCGGTTTTGCGCAATGAATACTCAGAGCAACCGGATGTTTTTGCGCAAAAGTTGAACGATGCGCGCCGGGATGGTTTGGAAACGCTGATTGAAAATCTGCTGATCCTAAACGAGTTCAATACGAAATATAATGGGCTGCCCGAGAGCGCGGTGGATGAGATGGTGCAGGAGCGCATCAAAGAACAATTTGGCGACCGGCTGACCTGCATCAAAACGCTCCAGGCCCAAGGCGAGACGTATGAGAAATTCCGGCAGGATGTGCGCGATCAATATATCATATCGCAACTCCGCTATAAGAATCTTTCCGACGATAAAATCATCATCTCGCCCTATAAAATCGAGCAGTACTATCTCCAGCACCAGAACGATTTTAAAGTGGGCGAAGAGGTAAAAATCCGGATGATTGTGCTGCCAAAAACTTCCGATGACGACCCGGCCGCGCGCCAACTGGCCAATAATATTGAGGCGCAAATCAAGCAGGGAGTGCCATTCGACCAACTCGCCACAGAATATTCACAGGACAAACAGCAGCGGGGCGACTGGATGGAAACGTCGGTCATGCGCCAGGAACTGGCGGACGCGGCCACCGCGCTCAAGCCCGGCCAAACGAGCGGCGTGATCGAAACGAGCCAAAATTGCTATATCCTCCGCCTCGATGACCGGCGTCCAGCGCACGTGAAGCCGCTGTCCGAAGTGCGCGGGAGCATTGAGGCGACCCTGCGCGCGCAGGAACAAAAAGAGGCCCAGCAGCGCTGGATCGAGTCGCTGAAGAAAAAAGCCTTTATCCAGCTATTCTAGTGGCCGCCCAAAGGCCCGCCCGGTTCTATTTATGCGCATCGGCATTGCTATCGGCGACGTGACAGGCATCGGCCCGGAAGTGGCGCTCAAAGCGGCGGCCGCCGAATCTAAAAAGGATAAGGCGCAGTATGTCTTCATCGGTGATGAAACCCTTCTCCAACGGTTGAATCAAAGACTACGCCTTCGACTGCCGCTCAAGAACTTTTCCAATGGTGCCGACGGAAGGTTTTTAATCACCAATCCGCTTCGCAAAAAATTGCCTGCGAGTTTGCCTGCAGGCTCAGCGCCGGCAGCGGAAGCAGCGGTTGCTGCATTACGTGGTGGCGCGGAAAGCTGTTTGCGCGGGGAACTGGACGCGATGGTGACTGCGCCGGTGAATAAGGAGGCGATTGTGCGCGCCGGGTATAAAGGGTTTGTGGGGCAAACCGAATTTCTTTCCGAACTAGCCGGAGCGAAACGCACGGCCATGATGCTGCTGGGCCACGATGAGAAAAACCGCTGGTTGCGCGTGGCGCTGGCGACGATCCATATTTCCATTAAATCGGTCCCGAAAAAATTGACGGCGCCCAGGATTGCGCTCGCAGTTGAACTGGCGGCGCAGGCATGCCGCGATTTGGGATTGCGGCGGGCGAGGATTGCCGTGGCCGGGCTGAATCCGCACGCCGGCGAAGGCGGAGAATTTGGCAACGAAGAGATCAAGATGATTACGCCAGCAGTGGCGGCGTTGAAGAAAAAAGGATTCGATGTCACAGGACCATTGAGCGGCGACACGGTTTTCTATTACGCCTTGCGCGGGGATTTTGACGCCGTCGTGGCGATGTATCATGACCAGGGACTTGCGCCGTTGAAGGCGGTTGCCTTTGACACGGGCGTGAACTGGACGCTTGGGCTGCCATTCATCCGCACATCGCCGGACCATGGGACGGCTTATGATATTGCGGGGCGTGGCATCGCCAATCCCTCGAGCATGATCGCGGCGATACGGTTGGCGAAACAGTTGGCCAAGAGCCGACGCTAGCCGATCAGTTCGTGGATTTTGGTTTTGATATCGCCGCCGCGCAGGAGGGATTCCCCCACGAGGATGGCACTGGCGCCGCATTTTTTCAGGCGCTCGACATCGGCACGAGTATGGATGCCGCTTTCAGCGACAAGAATTTTTCCCTGGCCGAGTTTTGCGGCGAGATTTTCCGTGGTGGCTAGATCCACCTTAAAGGTCTTCAAATCGCGGTTGTTCACGCCAATCAATTCCGCGCCGATTTTGAGCGCGCGTTCCATTTCCGTCGCGTCGTGGACTTCCACCAGCACGGCGAGACCGGCGTCCATGGCGAGTGAATGGAATTTCCGCAGTTGCTCGTCACTCAAAATGGAAACGATGAGCAGGATGGCGTCCGCGCCCCATTCAATGGCTTCGAGAATCTGGCGCTCATCAATGATGAAATCTTTGCGGAGCAGCGGGAGTTTTACGGCCTGGCGAATCTGGTGCAGATAATCGAGTGAGCCCTGGAAGAATTTCTCATCGGTCAGGACGGAGAGGCAGCTTGCGCCGGCGGCTTCGTATTCTTTAGCGATGCGGACGGGATCGAAGTCCTGGCAGATGACACCGGCGGAGGGGGAGGCTTTTTTGACTTCGGCAATGAGGGCGACGTGTTGCGTAGTGCGTGTTCCGTCAAGTATTGCCCGGGTGAAGTCACGCCGTTCGCCGTGCTCAAGCAAAGCATCGCGCAGATCGCCCGCGGCGATGATACGCGCGGGGAGCTTCGAGATCTCGCGTTTCTTTTCTTCGACAATTTTATCGAGAATGTTCATTCAATATTTTTGCCACAGAGGCACAGAGACACAGAGTTAAAGAACAAATCGTTTGATTCCATCCTTCAACAAGCGTGAATTAAAGTTTATCAGTAAGGCGCGGCGTTTTCCACTCAAACGCAAATAGGTTAACACTTGCGCTTCAAAGATAGGGTCAAATCTTTCAACACTTTTGAGCTCCAGTATAACTTCATCCTCAACAACAAAGTCCAGCCGGTGATCGCCAATAGGTCGTCCTTTGTAAAATACGGGGATTATCAATTGCTGTTGAAAACGTAACTTGGCCGCCTCAAATTCAATCGCAAGCGCCGCCTCATAACTGGCTTCCAGTAGGCCAGGGCCGAGCACGCGATGAACTTCAATCGCGCAGCCAATGATACGCTCCGTGAGCGGATCTCTCTGTTCTTGGAATTCCAGCATTTTTCTCTGTGCCTCTGCGCCTCTGTGGCCAATTATTCTTCTTCATCCTTCACGCCTTGCATGCGTTTGGTCGGGCAGCCGGCGCGGAGCCAGCCGTTGACAAATGGGTCGAGGTCGCCGTCCATGACGCCTTGCACGTTGCTCGTTTCCACGCCGGTGCGCAAATCTTTTACCATGCGATACGGCTGAAAGACGTAGGAGCGAATCTGGTTGCCCCAGGAGACGCTGCCTTTCTCGCCGTAGAACCGCTCCATCTCGGCTTTTTGAGAATCGACGCGTTGCGCCAGGATGCGCGAGAGCAACAGCCGCATGGCCGTGGCACGATTTTGATGTTGCGACCGCTGGGTTTGGGACGCGACCACCAGGCCGGTGGGGATGTGCGTGATGCGGACGGCGGTTTCCACCTTGTTCACGTTCTGGCCGCCTTTGCCGCCGGAACGAAATGTATCCACATGGAATTCAGTCGGCGGAATGACGATATCAGAATCCGTCTCTTCGATTTCTGCGATCACGTCAATGCTGGCAAAACTGGTATGGCGGCGTTTGTTGGAATCGAAAGGCGAAATGCGCACGAGGCGATGCACGCCGCGCTCGGCCTTGGCGAAGCCGTAGGCATTTTCTCCTTTCATCAACATGGTGACGCTTTTGAGTCCTGCTCCTTCGCCGGGCAGCGCGTCGGTGACTTCCACTTCCCAACCGCGCGCTTCCGCCCAGCGGGTGTACATGCGCGAGAGCATTTCCGCCCAGTCCTGGGCCTCGGTACCGCCCGCGCCGGCGTTGATGCTCAGGATGCAATTCTTGGAATCGTATTTGCCGTTGAGGAAAACTTTCAGTTCGAGCGCGTCGAGGTCCTTAAGATATTTAGTAATATCGCGCTCCATTTCGGTTTGGAGTTGCAACTGCGCGGCTTCGGGCTCGCCCTGGCCGAGTTCGAGCAGGATGCGGAAATCCTCGAGTTGTTTTTCGGCGGCGAGGAGCGGCTCGATTTTATTGCGAAGGGAGTTCAACTCGTCAATGACCTGCTGTGCCTTCTCGCGATTGTTCCAAAATGTCTCGCCGGCCATCATGACGTTTAGCTCGCCGGCGCGTTTTTGCGCGGTGGCAACGTCAAAGAAACCTCCGCAGGTGCGAAAGTTTATCGGCGGCCATCTTAAGCTGGACAGAAATCGTTTCGAACATTTGGGGACAATACAGTAATGGGAGGGGGAAAGCCAGAGGGTTTGCGTGCGCATTGCCAGCCGCCTTATGCGGACTTTTGGACGCGGCCAAAATAATTTTTCACCTTGCATAGCCTTGCGGAGGTTTGGTTTCGGCCTTTTTTTGGCCAAGGCGGGCCCGAGAAATAGTATCGGCACGGCAAGAAGGCCCCAGCGCGACATGGAAGCCATGCGCTCCAGGAAACATGAATCCTGAGTATGCCGGTAGATTAAATTTAAACCGTAGCCAGTCTGATGAAAAAATCGGTTTGGTTTGGTTTGTTTTTGGTTTTTACGGTTCGATTTCCCTGCCACCATTGGACAAATTAAATGTTCCTGCGTGGACAAAAGGTGTTTTGACAAAGTGTTCTCAACCCCAATAAAGAGTTCTAACCTTAAATCAATGGTTGATTTGGCGTAATGGAAAGCGGATAAAGCCGGCAATACGTGTTCTGCCGTCCCTCCGGGACTTGAGATAAATGAGGCCGAACACCCCGCGCTAAAGCACGGGGTTATTTTCAGCCCTCCCTTCGGGACAATGGCAATAGCCAATGATTGCAGAACAATCATCCGGCGATTTTACCACAGCGGCAGGAAGAATGGGAAGGTAGTGACTACCGCTATTTTTTAGGCCGCAAAACGAGGTAAAAGATGCCAAAAACAAAGGGGGAAAGGCGGATTTTTAACCACGGATGGACACGGATAAACACGGATTTAGTGGCGAAAAATGGACGACAGTGCCACACAAAACCATAAGATTAAGGGTTTGTTCAAGCGCCAATCCATTTCGCTTTTAACGGGCACGGCTTTCACATAGGTTATGGTTATGCGAACCCAGAGAACCAGCCAGACGGCCGGAGCCGGCCAGGGTAGACGCAGTTTATTTCACTACAGGAGGCTGTCATGACCATCGCCCGGCGATTGATTATTTTGCTGGTGGTCCCGCTCGTGGCATTTATCGCGCTAGGCATTTTTAACTGGTTCGAGGTGGAGAATGTAAAAACACGCGCACGTTTTCTGGCCCAGGTACAGGTCCCCGCCCTGGTGACCATGGGAAGCCTGACGCGCAGTTTCGGCGAGATGCGGGTGGAGGAACGGAATTCCATGGTGGCAACCAATGAAGCCGAGCGCGCGGCGATCAAAGCATCGTTTAGCAAAGAGGAGGCCAATATCAATACGCTGATGCAGCAGTACGCGGACGGTTTGATTGCCGACGACCGCGACCGCCGCCTAATGAATGATTATAAGGACGCCATCCTGACCTGGATGGACGGGGCCAAGCGTGTCATGGATTTATCCGCCGAGGGCAACAGCCAGGAAGCGTGGGTCTATCTCAACGCCAATGTGATACCCCTGGGCGATAACGTGGATAAAGCGAGCAGTGAATGGACCCAATACAACCGGCAACTGTCCGATACCGCCGGGGATTCTGCGCTGAAATCCATTGAAGATTACCGGCATAACATGGTCCTGGCTGCGTGCGTGGCGCTCGTCTTATCCGGGCTGGTGGGGTCACTGACATTCAAACGCATCGTGGGCCCGATTCGCGGCTTGCAACGCTCGGTCAACGCAATCGCCCGCGGCGATTACACACAAGAGGTTCCCTGCACGAAGGCCGCCGATGAAACAGGCGATCTGGCACGCGCGATTGATGTGCTGAAACGGGGCGCGGCGGCGATGGATGAGCAACGCTGGGTCAAAGCCAGCGCCGCCAAAATCACCGCCGATTTGCACGGCGCGGGTTCTTTTACCGAGTTCGGGAAACGGCTGCTTTCGGGATTGGTGCCGTTGCTGGGTGGCGGTGTGGCCGGCGTATTTCTCTTTGAAGAAAAATCCGCCAGCCTCCGGCGCATCGCCGCTTTTGGCATGGACGGCGATAACGGCAACGATCTCTTCAAACTGGGCGAAGGGCTGGTCGGCCAATGTGCGCAGGAGCGCAAGCCCGTAACCCTGGCCAACCTGCCTCCGGGCTACCTGCGCATTGCCTCCGGGCTGGGCGCAGCCGCGCCGACACATGTCACGGCTTTTCCGCTGGTGTCAACCTCGGCCCTGCTGGGGGTGATTGAATTTGCGTCGTTCCATGCTTTCACTTCCAGCGAGCAGACCCTGCTGAATGAGCTGCTGCCGGTGGTGGCCCTGAACCTGGAAATTTTACAGCGCAATCTGCGCACGCAGGAATTGCTGGCGTTCCAGCTGGCGTTGCTGGAGAGCATTCCGTACCCGATGTTCATCAAGGACGCCCAGGCGCGGTTCATCGGCTGCAACAAAGCTTATCAGCGCGAGTTCAATACCACCGTGGACTTTCTCCGGCACAAAACCGTTCTCGACCTGGATTATCTGCCGGAAGCCGACCGGCGCAAATTCCACGAGGAGGACACCACCGTCATCCGCGAAGCCAGCCGGCGCAATTACGAGTTGCCGATTCAATACGCCGACGGCCAGACCCACATCACTATCTATTCTGTGGACGGCTTCAAACTTTCCGATGGCACGCCTGGCGGGTTGATTGGCCTGCTGGTGGACATCAGCGACCAGAAACGTGCCGCGGAAGAATTGCGCCTGGCCAAGGCCAAGGCCGAGGAAGCGACGCAAATGAAATCCATGTTCCTCGCGAACATGAGCCATGAAATCCGCACGCCGATGAATGCCATTATCGGCCTCTCGCATTTGGCGCTCAAGACGCAGCTCACGCCCAAGCAGCGCGATTACGTCAGCAAAGTCCATAATGCCGGCACGTCCCTGCTCGCCATCATCAACGACATCCTCGACTTTTCCAAGATTGAAGCGGGCAAGCTCGACATTGAAACCACTGACTTCAAACTGGACGAAGTCATCACCAGTGTCACGACGCTCACCGCGCAAAAGGCGCACGACAAGGGGCTGGAATTTTTGGCGCATGCCGCACCGGGCATCCCGGAATTTTTGCAGGGCGACCCGCTACGGCTGGGGCAAATCCTGACGAACTTCGTCAACAACGCAGTCAAGTTCACCGAACGCGGCGAAATCCATCTCAATATCGAACTGCTCGAACGCACCGGCGAGAAAGTGCAGCTCAAATTTTCCGTGCGCGACACGGGCATCGGTATGACGAAGGAGCAGGCGGCGAAATTGTTCCAGCCGTTCACGCAGGCGGACATGTCCACCACGCGCAAGCATGGCGGCACCGGCCTGGGCCTGACGATCGCCCGCCGCCTGGTGGAATTGATGAGCGGGCGAACCTGGCTGGAAAGCGAAGCGGGTGTGGGCAGCACATTTTATTTTACCGTCTGGCTTGGGGTCGGCAGCGCGCAAGGCACCGGCAAAGTGATTCCGGAAATTATCTCGCAACTTCGCGTGTTGATCGTGGACGACAATGCTGCCGCGCGGGAAATCCTGCAGGAGCCGTTGTGCAATTTGGTTAAGCGCGTGGAAGTGGTTGCCTCGGGCAAAGAAGCCATTGCCGCCGTCAAACAACACGACGCAAATGACCCTTACGACCTTCTCTTCATGGACTGGCGCATGCCGGGGCTGGACGGTTTGCAGACCAGCCGCCATATCAAGGGCGATGAAACGCTGGCTCATCCGCCGCATATCGTGCTGGTCACCGCCTTTGGCCGGGAAGAAGTGCGGGAAGAAGCCGAGCGATTGAAACTGGACGGTTTCCTGGTCAAGCCGGTGACCAAGTCCATGATCGTGGACACGCTCGTGAATGTTTTTGCGGACGTGGAACGAGACACGGCCGTATCAGCCGAGGATGGCCTGGCGGCAAAGTTGCGCGGCGCGCGCATTCTTTTGGCGGAAGATAATGAGATCAACCAGCAAATCGCCGTGGAACTGCTCGAAGGCGCGGGCGCCACGGTGAAAGTGGCGAATAATGGCCGGGAAGTGGTGGAGACGTTGTCGAATGGCCCGCAACCGCCGCCGTTTGACGTGGTGCTGATGGATTTGCAGATGCCGGAAATGGATGGTTACCAGGCCACCGCGAAACTCCGCTCCGATGCGCGCTTCGCGACGATGACGATTATCGCGATGACGGCGCACGCAACGATCGAGGAACGCCAGCGGTGCATCGCCGCCGGGATGAACGACCATATTTCCAAGCCGATTGACCCGGGAAATCTGTTCGAGACGGTGAGCCGTTATTACAAGACCACGGACGCCGCCGCGCCGGCTAAACCGGCAGCAGTCCAGGCTGCGCCAGCAGAAAATGGCGTTCCGGATATTAGAGGACTCGATACCAAAGACGGCCTGGGCCGGGTGGCAGGAAATCAAAAACTTTATTTGAAAATCCTGCGCCAGTTCGCCGAGCAGCAAGGCCCGGCGGTCGGGCAAATCACCGATGCTCTTTCAAAAGGCGATGCCGCCCTGGCCGAGCGTCTCGCCCATACGCTCAAAGGTGTGGCGGGAAACATCGGCGCCAAGCCGGTGCAGATGGTCTCGGGCGATTTGGAGAAATTGATTCGTGAACGCGCCGGCGCGGAACAAATCAAAGCGGGCAGCGAGAAAGTTTCCGCGCTGCTCGATCCATTGGTGGCCCAGTTGCAAACCGCGTTAAATGTCGCGGTGCCGCAAACAATAGCGCAGCCGGTCGCGGCGGTGGATCCGGCACAAACGCGCGAGGCGGCGACGGAGCTGACCAAACTGCTCGCGGAGTCTGATCCCGGCGCGGCGGATTTTACTGAAGCGAACGGGGCCGCATTGCGTCCGTTGTTCAAAGATGGCGCGTGGGGCGAATTTGAGAAAGCCGTGCAAAATTATTCATTCGCCGAAGCCCAGGCGCAATTGGAACAGGCATCCAGGAATTTCACCGCATGAAAAAATTATCCGACTGCCGCATCCTGCTCGTGGACGATGCCAAGGCAAACATCGACATCCTCGTCGAGGGTTTAAAGGCGGACCACAAGTTGAGCCTCGCGTTCAATGGCGAAACGGCGCTGCAAATCGCCGCGCGCACGCCCCCAGACCTCGTGCTGCTGGACATCGTGATGCCGGGCATTGACGGCTACGAAGTGTGTCGGCGCATGCGCAAAATGCCCGAGACGGCCGATGTGCCGATCATGTTTCTTTCCTCGCTTGAGGAAGTGCAGAACAAGACGCTGGGGTTTGAGGCAGGCGCGAATGATTATCTCACCAAGCCGTTCGACATGCTGGAAGTGAAGGCGCGCGTGCGGTCGCTGCTCAAGGCCAAGGCCTACCAGGACGCGGTGAAGGAGCAAATCGCCAGTGAACTGCGCGTGGCGCGGGAAATCCAGATGGGCATGTTGCCGCATGATTTCGATGGCCTCGGACGCGAGTACGGGGTCGAGTTTGGCGCGGTGCTGGAGCCGGCGCGCGAAGTGGGCGGCGACCTCTACGGCGCCATCTCCGCGGGTCCGGACCGGCTCATGATTTTTCTCGGCGACGTTTCGGGCAAAGGCATTCCCGCTTCCATGTTCATGGTGCGGGCCATCAGCCTGGCGCGCCTGCTGGCCCGGGAAATCGCCGAGCCCGAGCGCATCCTGGCACGATTGAACGACGAATTGGCCACCGACAATCCGTCAGGCATGTTCGTCACTTTTCTTTGCGCAACGTTTGAGCCGAAATCCGGCCGCCTGGCGATGGCCAACGGGGGTCATTGCCGCCCGGTGTTGCGACCGGCCGGCGGGGCGCCCTGTTGGGCGGTCAAAAATCTCGGTACGGCGCTTGGCTTCGAGCCAGTATTGGATTTTGAGCGCACGGAACTGACCCTAAAGCCCGGCGATACGCTGGTGTTGTACTCGGATGGCGTGACTGAGGCGTTCAATCCGGAGGACGAATGTTACGGAAACGACCGGTTGCTGGTCGATATGGGTGAATTTAACGATCAGTCCGCGCCGAACATCACGGGTGGCCTGCTCAAAAAGGTCCGTGCGTTTGCCAATGGCGCGCCGCAATCGGACGACATCGCGATTTTGACATTGAAGGTGAATGGGGCGGGAGGACGAGCATGACGTTGGAATTGCACGCGACACCAGAGGAAGTCATGCGGGCCGTCGGGGCATTCGAGGAGTTCGCCCAGGGGCAGACGGTTCCCGAAAAATTTATCCATCAACTTACGCTTGCGCTGGAGGAATGCGCCAGCAACATTGTTAAACATGCGCTGCAAGGCGACGCCCAGCGGACGTTTAAAGCAAATTTCGGGCGTACGGAGAATGAAGTGTTCATTGAGTTGCGCGATAACGGCCCGGCGTTTGACCCGACAGTACATATTGACCGCCGCCGCGAAGACGACGCGGAAGCCCACGGCGGCTGGGGAATTGAACTGGTGCGCCGTTTCATGGATGAATTGAGTTACCGGCGCGTTGGCGAGGAAAATGTTCTGCGCCTGGTCAAACGGCTGGACACAGGCGGAAAAATTTAAGCAATCTGAAATAGAGCAGACGAAACCAAAAACATAAAACGATATGCCACTTGAAATCCAAATTCTAAGGAAGGTCGGCGGACAGCATGCCGGCGCCGTCACCGTGAAACTCACCGGCAGCCTCGACACGGCCACCGCGCCGGAACTGGAACGCCAGCTCGCACCCGTGCTGGGCGGCGACGCCAAAGATATCGTCTTTGACCTGGCGCAACTGAAATTCATCAGCAGCGCCGGCCTGCGGGTTTTTTCCTCCGCGCGCAAGACACTCAAGGAACGCAATGGCCAGGCATCGTTTGTGCACATGCAGCCGCAAATCCAGGAAGTGTTTGAAATCATCAAGGCCCTCCCCGGCGTGGCGATTTTCAAGGACGAAGCGGAAATGGACCGCTACCTCGCGGCGCGCCAGCACACGTACGACGAAAAGAAGTAGCTGGATTTAGGAGCGCGGTTGCGCGAGTAATTTCGAGATCCGCAAAAATTCTGTTACGCCCCAGGCCTGGGCGTCGCAGCCGCGCTGGATGTGCGGGGCATCACCATCCAGGATTTCAGGGATCTGGCCGAGGCAGCCTTTGTTCATGAGCCGTTCCGCGCTGCCCAAATAACTTTTCCCCGCCGCCACGGCTTCCAGCGCAAAATCCCAGGCACGTACGAGCGCTTCGCAAAACACAGGGAACGTCCACGTCCAGGCTGTGCCATTGTGATACGCCGGTTTCCGGCGGGTATCCTCATCCCCTTCATAGCGCGGCCAATAAGGTTCCACGGGATCGTTGATCACTGCGCCGGTATTATTCAGGACCGGCAGGGGAACAGAAACCGGCAGCGGCGCCAGCGAACGCAAGGCACCCGGCACAGCGAGATATTTTTGCACGGCGATGACACAGCGTTTCGCGCGTTCGCCCTTCAACAGGCCAAGGCTGATGGCAAAGAGACAATTACTGCGCAACGCATCACTGGCCTTAGCGTCGCGGGCAATGATGCGCGGACCGGCGAGCAGGACATCGGCCAGCCAGCCTTTATCTTCGAGCCAAAACAATTTCTCAAAGGAAGCCGTCGCGTGGTCGGCGAGATCGCCCCATCGCTTTTGGTCGGCGGCGCTGGAGATGGTTTGCAACTGGCGCAGCAGCGAGATCCACAGAGCCTGGATTTCGACGGGATAACCCTCGCGCGGCGTGCCGGCGGGATAATTGGTATCCATCCACGTGAAGTGCGACGGGCTCCAAACCAGCGCGGAATCAGCGTCCATACGAATGCCGTTGGGCGTCCCGTAGGAATAATTTTCCGCGATGCTGGTGAGCACGTCGCGGATGGTGCGGCGTCCGTCTGCCAGGGCGGAATAAAAATCCGGGCCTTTGAGGCGCGCCAGTTCTTCACAAACCACAGCAAACCACAACGGCGCGTCCGTGGTATCGCGATTGGAAACGTCGTTGCCGTGGATGGTGTTCGGCAACGTGCCGTCTTTTTCAAATTTCGCAAAGGTGAGGACGAGTTGTTCGACTTCCTTGACCATTCCGGCCGCCAGCAAACCGCGCGCGGCGATGAGCGAATCGCGGCCCCAATCCAAAAACCACGGATAACCGGCGATAACGGTCCTGCCTTCGCCACGGCGGACCACGAATTGTTTCGCCGCGAGCAGAAGCTGACCGTCGAAGGATTTTTTTATGCCGCTGATTACCGGGGGCTGACTTACCGGCGGGAAAAAGTCCGCGGGATTCAGTTCCGCCGTGACGGCAAACGTGGGGCATGCGCCTTTAGCCAGGGGAATCTCAAACCAACCGGGGCTGAAGGCGTCGCCCGAGGGCTCCTGCCCGCGCGAGGCTTCCACCGGGTGCGGAATATTTTCGCACCATTCAGGCTCAGGATGAAATTCGCCAGTGTCAGCAAACACGCGCAACTGGCGGTCTGGTTCCGGCGTAAAGGCAAAGCCAATGGGGTCGCCGCTTTTTTTGGCGTCGAGCAAGTGGGTATTGGACGAGAAATGATAATCCGCGCCACCGTTGTGTTTGGTTTCCTGGTGAAAATTGCGATCTTCGATATCGAAACGGACGGTCAGGCGCACGTCGGCGTCCTCGGGCAATTGTTTACCCAAAGCATGATAAGCCGAAGGCCGACAGAATTGGAACATGACGGTGTTTTTGCCTTCGAGCATTTCGGCGCGAAGGAGGATTTCCACTGTGCGGCCGTCACCGGCATTGGCGACAAAACTCCAAACGGCCGGCGGCCCGGTTTCAAAGGAGCGAAGGCTTTTGAAATTAAGCGGGCAAAGAAAACCGTCGGCATTCACCCAGACGCGCATGCGTTTGACGAAGATGTGCCGGTCTACGGGGAAATCGGGATTCAGGTTGGCGCCGAGCACACAATCGTATTTGGAATTAACGCGGCCAGGCTCCACGCAAAGGCGCGCCATGCCGCCGATGCCGTTGGTAAGAAGCGCCAGGTCGGATGGTTCATAGGCGCGCTCCGGCAGTTCGGGCTCGGGCGCAAGAAAACGAATGGCGGCGGAAACATTTTGCGACGTCGTCGCGTGGCGTTCCAAAACCAGTTCGGCTTCCGCGGGAAGATCGCGCGGAGCAAACACGGCAATGTGATTTGGCCCCGCGCAGATCGAGGTGAAATGAACCAGTTCCGCGTCGCCGTTTTGCAGCCGAAGCGTGGCCTGGAACGGGGCAGAATCCTCAATGAGCAACCAGTGGTTTGCGGGAACGAGCGTGACACGACGGCGGTCAATCAGTGTCCACGTGATCACACGCGGATAAATCCCGTTTTGCGCGGCTTTCTGGATGAGCGCGGCCAGGTCAGCCTGCGATTCACCGCCTTTCAGTTGGCAGGAGGCTGCCAGGAAATCCCGCGGCGATTGATTGATTTGTTCGGCAAAAAACTTCCAATCCGCGTTAGGAAATTTTTCCGCGGGAAGAATCGCATTCAACGCCTGAATGGCAAAGGCCGCCTGCGCCCGGGCGAGGCGATAATTTTCTCCACTCAGCCCAACAGGCTTTTCGGAAGCAGCCAAACAATGTGCCGCGCCGGGTTTGAGGTTGAAGGTAACGGAAATTTTGGTGGCAACCATTTCGGGCAACGGCTGCCCGAGCAAATCGAATTTGAAACTGGCCATGGGCAGTTTGAAGTCCGCGAGAGAAATCGCGGTCGAGCTAGCCTTGTTGACGTCCGTGTTAACGACGATGAGGACAGAATCTTTCCCTTCCACGGACTCGCGGAGCAAAAGATAAACCGGCGCGTCCGGCGCGCTCAAGCGGGTGAGTTTGGCGCCGTCGAAAAACGCCGGGTGATTGGAGACGAGATCATTAAGGCGGGCCAGTTCCGGAATGATGTTGTCCGGGCTGTCCCAGTTCAAACCGGTGCAGCCGTGAACCTTGATTTTTTCCGTGGCGAGCCATTCCACACCGCAGGTAAAACCGAATCCGCCACAGGGGCTGGCCAAGGCGCACAGGCGGTTTCGCAGGAGCGACCAGGCGCGATTGGCCTTATTTTGCGCGGATTTTTGATTAGGCGCGGCTGCTTCCGGGACTTTGGCAGCCAGCCGGTCGTTATCGTGAGTCTCAGAATAGTGGACATAGGTGCCGACGCGCCCGTCCTGACGATTAGCATAATCCAAATACTGCGCGACCTCGCGGCCGGAATAATTTTGGAACAGTTCCGAATAGGCCCACTGCATGCCTCCTTCGGTCAGCAAATTTTCGGTGGCTTCCCAGGAACCGCCCAAACCTTCGAGCAGGAAAATGGCGTTGGGAAATTCGTCATGGACGCGCGCAATAATATACTGCCAGGCGACGACCGGAATTTTGTAGCCGGCATCGCAACGAAAACCATCCGTCCCGCGACGGCACCAGGTCAGGAGCGCGTCGGCAATTTTGTCCCACAGCACGACGCTGTCCTGTTTCAGTTCGACCAAATCTTCCCATATGGTGCCCCAGGCGCCGGGACTTTCAAATTGGCCGTCGGGATTTTTCAGGAAAAACTCCGGCGAATTTTCCTGCAATACCGAACCCCAGCCAGTGTGATTGATAACGATGTCGAGAAACACGCGCGCGCCGAGTGCGTGAGCATCCCGCGTGAGTTCGCAAAACTGGTCAACGCCGGTGGTGCGCTTATCAAACTCCGCGAGCGCCAGATCAACGGCGGTCAAATCCAGCGCGGCATAGGGACTGCCGAAACGGCCAAAACGCGCGTACGTCGTGGGCGTAGGATGAATCGGGAGCAAGTGGAGAATGCGGCAGCCGAGCTTTTGGACGATGTGCGGCAATTGTTTTTTCAAATCGCGCAAGGTTCCCGAAGGCGGGATGACGTTGAAATTTTTGGCGTCGAGCGCCTGGAGCTGGGTTTCCAGTTTTTCGTCCCTCGTGGAAGCGAGATTTTTGGTCGCGCCGAACAGGCGGGTGAAAGCGCAGTAAATCGTATTGGCCGTGCGCGCAAAATCCGGGTGCACGGAGATGCCAATGTCCGGGCCATCGGGCCAATATTGCCTTCGGCTGGCATCGAGCAAGTACGGCTTGGCTTTGAAGTAGCCGGTTTCGGCGAGGGGAAATTCAATGGCCCAGCCGTCGTCCGTTTTTTGCATGGGCAAATCTCGCCAGCTCTCTCCGGCAAAGGCGGCGCCGACGGCATGGGAGGTGATGATCTCCCGGCGGCGGGCGGCGGCGCGCCCGAGATTGGTGCGCAGAAAGGCCCGCGTGCCATTGGGGGCGGCGGCATCGTCACGAAGCGTGAAGCGGATTTTATCGCCCACGAAACGAAGGATTCGTTCACCGGGCGCGGGCGACATGATTGGCCTGAGCTGTCCCACCAGTTGAGTTTTAAGGTTTCAGTTCGAAGTTTCAAGCATCCAAAAATATTTGTATGGCGGTGAAACCCCGATTCATCCCCTGCTTCAGGCCTTCTTAAACATTAAGCCAGGAGCCAATGAGGGTTGCGTTGGCCGGCGGGAATAACTAATCTGGCAATAAAATTGCTAGTTTTAGCAAAAAGATAATTTAGATATGGCAACTGCGACCATGGAAGACGAGTCTCAATTGAAGCAAACAATTGAGATGTTTGAGGTTATTGTCCAATCGCAGCCAAACGATTGCCAATCGCTGGAAATCCTCAAAGAAGCCTATAAAAAGCTGGGGCGCGATAAGGATGTGGTGGCCACCTCCAAACGCATCGCCCAGGCCTACATGCAATTGGGGCAGTTGTCCTCCGCCATCCTCGAATTTGAGACAGTTTTACAGCAATCCCCGAATGACGCCGACGTGCAGGCGGCGCTTAAATCCATCCAGGAAACGGCCGGGGACATGTCCGCCCAACCGGTGGATGGCTTTGAGCCGGCTGCGCTGACGCCGGCTGCCGACAACGGGAAAAAGGAAAAGGCTCGCTCCTCCGCCCCGCAGGAGATCCAGGATGGTTGCGAGACCATGCGAAAACTTTTTGTGGACGGCAAAATCATCAAGGCCGGCGACTTCGATTTATGCTGGCGGCCGCCTGACATGAAGGCCACGCCCGTGGACGTCGCGGAGCCGTTCATCCTGACGCTTTCGGGCCGGGGGATCGTGCCGCTGGACAAATCATTGAAACTTTTGTCGGACAAATCGAGGATGGGATATTTGCCGCTGGAAAAGTACGAAGTGGACATTGATTTGGCGCGCGGTTTTCCCGCGGACGTCTGCCGGCGCTGGTGCGTGATGCCGTTTGACCGGATGAGCAAAGCCATCCTGGTGGCCACGGCGAACCCGTTCAACCAGCAGGCGGTCAAAGAACTGTCGGCGGCTACTTCCTACCGGTTGCTCTGGTACCTGTCATCGCCGACCGACCTGGTATCTTATTTGCGAAAGGCCTTTCGTTAAAAAACTTTAACTCCATTTACTATGGCCAAAGTCAAATCATTTGGAGAACGCATCGCCGATGCGCTGGTGGAAGACGGCTTGTTGAGCACCAAGCAAATTGAAGAACTGCTTGAAGCGCAAAAAAAGCAGGGTGCGCGGCTGGTCAAATTGATCCTGGATAAAGCGTACGTCAGCGAACAGGACCTGGCCGTATCGATGGGCCGCGTGCTGAATGTGCCGCCCATCAACCTCGCGCGCATCAGCATCCCGGCTGACGTGATCGAACTGCTCCCGCGCGATACGCTGCATAATCATAAAGTCCTCCCCGTCTCCCGCCTGGAAAACAAATTATTCCTGGCGATGATTGACCCGCTGAACGTCCTGGCCCTGGACGACGTCAAGCGGATTACTCACCTGGAAATTGCGCCGCTGATCGCTTCAGAAAAAGGGTTGATGGACAAGCTCAATGCCATTGACTCGGCCAAGAGCGGCACGATGGAGGACATCATCCAGGACGCGCAAAAACGGGAAGCCGCGGAAGAAGAGGCCGCCGGCACCGTAGAGGCCATCAAAGAGGAGGGTGAAGAGGTCAATTTGGACCAGCTGGCCGCCTCCAGCGAGGAAGCACCCGTCATTAAACTGGCGAATTTGATTGTTTTGCAGGCCATCAAAGACCGCGCGAGCGACGTGCATATCGAGCCGTTTGAAAAGACGGTGCGGCTGCGCTATCGCATTGATGGTGTGCTGGTGGACGCGACGCCGCCGCCCAAGCAGATGCAATTGGCCCTGGCCTCCCGTTTCAAAATCATGTCCAGCCTGGACATCGCCGAACGCCGCCTGCCCCAGGACGGACGCATGCGGGTGAAAGTCAGCAACAAGGACTTCGACTTGCGTGTTTCGGTTTTGCCGACGGTGCACGGCGAGAAAATCGTGTTGCGTGTTTTGGATAAATCCAATTTGTCCGCGAGCCTGGACAAGCTGGGCCTGGATCCGGAGACATTCCGGCAGGTGAAAGCCGCCGTGGATGCGCCGCACGGGCTCATCCTCGTGACCGGGCCGACGGGCTCAGGCAAGACCACGACACTTTATTCCGCGCTGAACGAACTGAATAATCCGATTTTCAATATCGTCACCGTGGAAGACCCGGTGGAATTTCAGATTCCCGGCATTAACCAGGTGCCGACCAAGAAAGAAATCGGACTGACGTTTGCCAATGCGCTGCGCTCTATTTTGCGCCAGGACCCGGACATCGTCATGATCGGGGAAATTCGCGATACGGAAACGGCGGAAATCGCGATTGAAGCGGCGTTGACGGGTCACCAGGTGCTTTCGACGATGCACTGTAATGACGCGCCCGGCGCCATCGCGCGCCTGGACGACATGGGCATCGCGCCATTCTTGATTTCGTCCTCCGTCATTTTGTCCTGCGCGCAACGCCTCATGCGCCGGATTTGTTCGCACTGCAAAGAGCCGGTGACGTATCCGCCGAAGATGTACGAAGACCTGGGAATTGATCCCTCGATGTTTGCGGGCGTGGAGCTTCACCGGGGACGCGGATGCGAACGCTGCAAGGGTTCCGGTTACGCCGGACGTATGGCGATCATCGAGGCGATGACGGTGACGGATTCCATCCGCAAGCTGATCATTGCCCGCGCCAACACGCGCGAAATCGGCAAGCTGGCCGTCAGCCAGGGAATGCACACGCTACGCATGGTGGCGCTGGACCGGGTGCGTGAAGGACTTTCGACCCTGGAACAGACGATGGTCATCACCTCAGCGCACTAACCAATCAGAATTTCCGCTGCGCCATAGTTCCCAACGGAGGCGTGGGATCGAGCCACGGAGGCGGTTTGGGCGCCCATGACGGGGCGGCCGGCTGGCTGGGAGGACTTTGCTTTTGAGCACTGGGCACTGAAGGCAACTGCGGGGTCGTTGTTTCAAAACTACTCACTTTAGGAACGGCAAAAGGCGTTTGGGAATTCCAGGAAGCCGTACTGTTGTATGCCGGCGGCGCAGATGCCGCGGCTGGGGGAGTGTAACCGGAGACATTATAGCCGGGAAGGTTCGGCGGGGCGGCGATTTGGGCGGGAGTGCCCCATGCCGACAGCCGGTCATTCGCCGGCGCAGAGGAGTTATCTGAATCATCACCCGCTTTTTCGTTGCCCACCTTTTTCGCACGGGAAAAACCATCGCTGTCCGCGCTGTCAAAAAAACCGCTGTTCAGCCTGTTCGAATCCGTGGTCCTGGCCGAATTGAAGGCGTCGGAATCGCTGGATAATATTTTGCCCCAATTGTCATCGCTGGTGGTGGTGCTGCTGGAATCAAGGCCATTGGTCGTTCTGTCAGTGCTGTTGCCATAGAGCCGGGCCAGCGAATTAGTGGCTTTCGCTTTGGGCAAGCCAAACATCTCGCGGATGGTGGGCACGCCCATGGCTTCAGCGGGGGTCTCCATGCCCATATGATTCCGGATGTCGGCATTGCCCGGCAAATGGGACCGATGCGCGGGTTGAGGGAGGGGTATTCCCTGGCCTGGTTGCGGTACGGTAAAATTGAATGAGGCCTGGTTATTATCCGGAAGGTTCGGAGCCTGGGCAGATGTCCCTGGCGCGGTGGCGGCGGGAAGGAGGGCGTTGGAAACCGATCGGCCGTCGGGTGTAGAAAATAAAATGGATTGTTCGGAATTGGACTGAGCTTTGGCGATGAGACAAAAACCGGCCGCTAAACCCGCGAAAAGGAGGGTTTTAAAGCTGGCAAGCCGGAGATTCATCGAGGGTATCAGAATAAACCGGTTAAAGCGTGGCGTCAACTCACTGCCTTTCGTATTCGCCCTTGCGGAGTTTCTTTAGGACGGTGAAGCCGGCTTTTTTGGCGTCGGTAATGGAGAGCGGCTTTAGCTTGGTGGGGGTGCTGAAGCCGGAAATGATTTTGCGAACGGGCTTTTTGCACGATGGACATTTCGTCAGCGGAGGGGCGCTGATGGGTCGCTGGAGGGTGAACGAACCGCCGCAGACCTTGCAGCCGCCTTCGCCCAGCACTTCATATTCATAAAGAGGCATAAATCAATTTCGGTTTTGTTTAGACAAATGTCGAATGAAAATCGTTTGATGGTTTTTGGAGTCGGATTGTGCCGGGGGGGGACCCTTCCGTAGCCTTCCGTAGGATTCCGAAGGTGACCAAAAGTGTTTGCCGTGCTGCGTATTTCGTATTGCGTCAAGTATGATGGGATGACTTACCACCCCAGCGGAGGATTCGCAGGAAAGTGCCTATAGCGGCGATTTACATTTTTTGGTTTTAATCGGTTTTGAATCGGTTTGGTTTTTGGGTTAATTCACCGCACAGGGTTAATTTACCTGCCTGGAATCAGAACCACGAAACACACCAACGACACGAAATTGGGTTCGTTTCGCCATTTTGCCCTCTGGCTGGCCGGTCAATTACTTCTTACGGACACAACAAGAAAGAGCCTTTACGCGAATTGCGCTAATTAACACGAATTTTTTCGCTACGACTTCCGCACCCCCACCACCCTTCCATAGCCTTCCGTAGGCTTCCGGACTTCGTCCGCATTGAAACGGAAGCCCCCGGGGGGGGTCTTGCCTAGGGTTGCCTGGGCTTGCGACGCCTTAATGCAGTTCGATTAACCTGCGCATACGCTCGCGGACTCGCCCGCAATGCGGATATGGATGGGCTTACGCCCATATTTTACTACAAATATGCCGCCCCTAACGGGGCTTTCGGGGGACGGCCACGACGCAGGACACGCGTGTCATGCGGCCCTACCATGTCTCACAACCAAGTATGTCAAAGAACGTCGGGCCACCGCAGCGGTGGCAACGGGCATTTTAACATGTCCTTGATGATAAGGTGAGGGAAACTTGACTCCGAGTTGTTCACCCTCCTATGTCCCACAAGCGGGCCTACGGAGGGCAAGCCCTCTTTATTCCACAACGCAGCGCTACGGCGCGGCAAGGGATTTCCTGTCTTTCGCCTTAAAACGGGATTTGATAGAGTGGGCGCATGCGTACGGCGATTTATCCGGGCAGTTTTGATCCACTGACGAACGGCCATTTGGACGTGCTGGAGCGCGCGTCGAAGTTGTTTGACCGCGTGATTGTGGCGATTGCCCTGAATGAGAGCAAAAATCCGTTGTTTACCCTGGACGAACGACTGGCGTTGATGAAGTCGGGGATTGCGCGGATGAAGAATGTCAAAGCGGATGTGTTTGAAGGGTTGCTGGTGGAGTATGCGGCGAAGCAAAAGGCGCAGGCGATCGTGCGCGGTTTGCGCGCGGTATCGGATTTTGAGTTTGAATTCCAGATGGCGCTGATGAACCGCAAGCTGGACCAAAAAATCGAAACGATTTTTATGATGCCGAAGGAGACGTACACGTTTATCAGTTCGCGCATCGTGAAGGAGATTGCCCGGCTGGGCGGGGATGTGAGCCCGTTTGTGCCGCCGCACGTAGAAACGGCGTTAAAGAAAAAATTGAAATAGAGACTGCGGTTCTTTTGGGTTTTTCCCGCAACCTGAATCCGTGATTTAGTTCGATTCCGACCTCCGCCTCCAAATTTATCGCCTTTATTTATAAGGGTTTAGTGACGGAGGAGTCCGCAACGGACACCAATTCGGACACCACTTTTCCAACTCCGAATGAATCCAGCGAAACTCCGGGTTAACTCGCCCGTAGCTCGCTAACGATACGGAGTCGGTTCATTTTATCTTCGCGGTTACGTACAAAACTATGAATGCACGTTACCGTTTAACCTATCGTGGCGTCCGTGGCGGGATGTTCTACTACTTTGACAAGAAGCTCGGCAAACGCTTTAGTCTCGGAACCCGAGACGAGGCCGAAGCCAAGCAACTCATCGAAGCCAAGAACATCGCCGAACGCCAGCCAACACTCAACTTGCAGATCGCCAAGGCGTATATCGCTGGCAGTGATACCGGCGTGAAAACCCGCACATGGCGCGAAGCAATGGAGGCGTTGACCAACACCAAGCATGGAGCCAACAAGGAACGCTGGCTCCGCGTGGCCAAAGACAAGGCGCTGGCTCTGTTGCTGGATAAGGTTGTCATTGAAACCCAGGGCGAACAACTCCTGAAAATCCTGCAAAGCGGCACGGTGTCAACCAACGTTTATTTGCGCCGCCTGCACAACTTCTGTCTCGACATGAGTTGGCTTCCGTGGCCGCTCATCCCGAAGCGCCAATGGCCCGCCGTGCGGTTCAAAGAGAAACGGGCAATTACGTTCGAGGAACATTCCAAAATCATCGCCCGCGAAGGCAACGTTGAACGCCGGGCGTTTTACAAGCTGGTATGGTATGTGGGCGCGTCACAGTCCGACCTTGCCAACCTGCAAGCCGAGGACGTTGACTGGCAGACCCATATTATCAGCTTCTTTCGGATGAAAACGCGCTGGCGCGGCCAGCAGCCGCCGCAAATCCGGTTTGGCAAAGAGGTTGAAGAAATCCTGAAAGACCTGCCAAGCACCGGCCCGTTGTTCCCGTATCTGCGGGGTGTCCGGGCGGGCGACCGTGCCACGGAGTTTAAGCAACGTTGTACTGGCTTGGGCATCCAAGGCGTAAGTCTGCACAGCTATCGCTATTCATGGGCGGAACGGGCTAAGGCAGCGGGCTACCCTGAACGGTTTGCCCAAATGTCGCTTGGCCATAACAGCAAGGCGTGGGCGCGGGCGTATTCCAAGAAGGCGCAAGTAATCCTGCCCCCGCTGGAAGAATATGAGCGGAAAGTCGTGCCGCTCAATGCTTCACAGCCCGCAGCCATGGCCATTGAACCGGAGCGGCCAGTCCAAGCGGCATAAGAAAACATCAGTCCGCGTCCGCTCCAAGGCGGGCGCGGACAAATCCCTGCCCACAAATGAAACTGGCTCCTGCGTGAAATGAAACCGTTCAATGCCAGTCAAGTTTCTGCTTAAATTCCTGTTCATTTCGTATGAGAACACTGCCGCTTTCATTTGGGTATGCCATCAAATAAATGGCTCCGGGAGTTTTGGTGCGGAGTCGGTGGTCAATAAAAACGGGAAATGTTCTTCCCTTCGCATCGGTAATAGTTCCATTAAGTGTTCCTCCATCAGACAAAGCCCAGAGCGAAAACTCTGTGTGAATTGGCGGCGTAATTCTGATACTGCCCTGAATATAATCTGGGCTTGAAACAGAAACCCAACCTGGCAAGAAACTCGCGGCGGCAAATATCAAAGCAAATTTTCGCATAGCGACCTCACATATCTAAGCGAATTGCGAACCGACTACAATTCGCAATGGCTACATTAACGGCAACCGCAAGGTGAATCATGGAGGCGCAAGCCATGCGACCATTTACATGCCCATCCGCATCGAATGGGACTTGCGCCGGTTTTCCGCTTCCTGACGAATTGCCCGCTCCCTCAGAAATGCCTGAATTTGCCGCACCGCGACCGTCCGGGAATCTCCCTTGCCCGCTACGGCATCCATCGCCAGCGGGCGATCTCCGCTCCGCGTAATATTCTCGCGCAACTGTTCTTTGTCGCCGGTAAAAATGCGAATGCCCTTCTTTCCGCGTGAAATGGTGACATACCATTGCTGATTATTCGTCGCGGCTTTCGCCGCCGAATCAGAGAACAGGACGTAATCCACCGACTTGCCTTGTGACGCAAAGGACGTGACGGCGTAGCCGTGGACAAATTGCCGGAAGTTTTCCCCCAAGACCCGGCCATCTGTCAGCACGATGCGACCATCAGGGCGGGTTTCCTTAACCGTGACCAACTCGCCATTGGCAAGCTTGCGGCCATCTATCGCCCGGCCATTGGCCTTGAGTTGCAGCTTGTCACCTGCCGACAATGCCAATTCCTTTTTCTGGCATACCGTCGTTTTGTCCAGTTGCCCAAAGGGAACCTTGACCGTTTCGCTATTGCGCTTGAACAGCAAATGCCCATCGGCAACGGCCTTAAATTGCGCCACATCGCCAGCCTTGAACTTTTTCACATTGCGGTTAAACACCACCACCGACCCGGACACATACGAGCGGGCATCGCGCTTTTGCGCGTCCGTCAAATCCACCGACTGCAAAGTCTCAACCGGCGTTTCAATGCTGCCAATGCGCCCTTCATTTTTGAGCGTCTCCCGAATCCGGCCATTGACTTTGTGGATTTCATTCCAGCTTTGCGAGACGACCACACAGGACTGATTTTGTTCGGCCAATTCCAGATACCGGGCGGCAAGTTTCTCGTGCTGGTCCGCCAGCGTGCATTGCTCAATAGCTTGCAGCTTGTCCAGCCGGTCAAATGACCGTGCAAGTTTTCCGTCGCGGGCATCTGCCACGGCCTGTCGGTATTGTTCAATTTGCTCCCGTTCCGCCTTGGATTTGCCCAAGGCGGGGTTTTGGCGGCGGATGTTAGTCAATTCAACGCCCTCGATGCCCGAATATTTTTCAATGGCCCGTAGCGCGTCCGTGGCCTCGACCGCCCCATGCTGGCGCGTATCACCGGAAAGGATGAGCCGGGCGTCATTCGCCTGGGCGAACCTGAAAAGAGCGTGCATTTGCTTGCCCCCAATCTGCCCGGCCTCATCCACCAGCACGACCGCATCGCGGGGCATTTGACGCCGTGCCAGAAATGCACTCACCGTCTCGACATTTTCCAGACCGTCCTTTTCCAATCCCAGGACTTGCTGCCGTTGCGGGGCAACAACCAAGACAGTGCAATGGCGTGATTCCAATTCGCCCTGCACTTCGCGCAGGGTGAAACTCTTACCCGTGCCTGCCCCGCCCCGGAACAGGCTGACGAAACTGGAAGAACCCACCAGCCGGTTGACGGCCTCGCGCTGTTCATCATCCAACTGGCGATTGCTGGCCCGGCAGTCGAAGGCGAGCGCCGGGCAACGGCCCCGGCCATCCTTGGCCATGCAAACAATGTCCCATTCCCGCTCCAAATGTTCCTTTAATGTGACCTGCTCAGGATGCCGCTCGTTTCGGAGGTAAGGCCGCTGGCGTGTTGCGGCCTGAATATCCGCCAGCCGGATATTTTCTCCCCTGGAATGTTCCAAAGCGTGCCGCCACAGTTCGCGTTCAGGAATGACCGACCGCCGTTCAAAAACGTGTTCTTCCGCCCATGTCACAGCATCTTTGGCTGTCACCGCCGGGGTTTCAATCTTTGGCGTTTGCGCGGTGGTAAGCGTGCGGAGCGAATCGCGCTCCCGCACCGTCATTTGCTCATTCCACATCGGTTGCAGGCGCGAGAGCGCCATGTCACGGACTTTCGGCGGGCGTTCCTTATGCGCGATGTTTTCCCGAATCGCGGCCAGGTTGCCGCTGGCCTTGTCCGGCTCCCGCGCCAACAGTTCGCGCGTCTTTTCGTCAATCTGTTTGTGCCGCTTGGAAAACTTATCAATCAATTCGGGAGCAATGCCTTTAATTTCAAAATCGCCGCGCGATTTGTTTTCAATGGCATAGCCGCATTTGACCAGTTCCCGCGCCAGTTCATGGTAATAGACGTTCTCAACATACTTTTGCGCGGCGAGCATGTCATGGTTTTGCAATGCCTTCCATTGCTTCTCCACGCCGTCATACGTGGAATTGAACATAATACAATGGCTGTGCAAATGCGGATCAAGAGCGCGGGAAGTGTCATGCTGAAAGACCGCCGCCACGACGTTGGCCGTTGTCCTGTCCGTGCATTGACCGTTTTTCCGAACCCGTGTTGCCGCGAACGCTTCCAGTTCCTTCATGGCCGTTCTAATGGCCTGCCCATGCGCCGCGACGATGCGCTTGTCATCGCCGACCAGGGCGGCAATGGAAACGGATTTTGGCGGTGAAAGGGTGAAATCATAAAAGACACGGCGATTGGCGGCCTCATGCGTGACGCCATCTTTGCCGGTTTCAATGCGCGTGGCATTCTGGCGCAATGTCAGTTTTTCTCCGGTAGCCGGGTGACGATTCTCGCAAAGTCGCTCGAACTGTTCCAGTGTCGTGACTCCCTGTAATCCCAAATCCGCCGCTCCTTTGCCGAACCATTGACCGGCCACGTGCTGGCCCTCGGCATAATAATCGCCCACGCTCAAATGTTCCTTGAAGTAACGTTTGGCGTCCGCGAGGCTGTATTGTGCTTTGGGCGTAATCATTGCCTAATACGATAAGCCGGGCGCAGCCATTTCCGTTAACGAGTAGCGGGCGAGTTAAGACCGATTAACGGCACTTTTTGCATGGCAGATACTTGAAATCTGCAAAATCTGCGTAACATTATCCCGTACATCGCAATACGGAAGTGACTGTGATTAAGCTCCGCCACTTGTTGCGCCCCCGCCGTTCACAGGGAAACAGCGTCCCGCCGCCGCTGCCAACACGTCCCTGGGACTTGGATTCACCGTTGCTCTATCCGTCCAAGTATGCGGCGGACGCATGGCGCATCCGCGATGCTTGCGAAGGCACGCAAATCTTTGGCGCGACCGGCTCCGGCAAAAGCAGCGGCTCAGGCCGCGCACTGGCGCGGGCATTTTTGGAAAACGGTTTTGGCGGTCTGGTGCTGTGCGCCAAGACAGACGAACCGGAGCTATGGCTCCGCTATGCCGAGCAAACCGGGCGAACGTCCGATTTGATTTTATTGTCCCGCGAGCGGTTCAATTTCCTCCATTACGAAGCTCACCGGCCCGGCGCGGGTGCTGGCCAGACCGAAAACCTTGTCACGCTGTTCATGCAGGTTGCCGAAATCGCCAACCAGCGGCATGGCTACGCGACCGCCGATCAGTATTGGGATCGCGCCGTAAAACAGATGCTTCGCAATGCCGTTGACCTTTTGACCATCGCAAGCGGCACGGTGAACCTGCCCGAACTCTTTGAGATTGTCCGCACCGCACCGCAAGACAGCAATGAAGTGGCCAGCGCAGCTTGGAGAAGCGACTCCATCTGTTTTGACTACATTCAAAAGGCCGGGGACAACGCGACTAAAAATCCGAACTTGCAGCCGGAATACGCAATGGCCGCAAAATATTGGCTGGAAGAATTTCCCCGGATGGATAACCGCCCGCGCTCGTCCATCGTTTCACTATTCACGACCTTGGCCGACTGTTTCTTGCGCGGCGAACTCCGAAAATTGTTTTCGACCGATACAACCGTCATTCCCGACCACACGACACTGGGCCGCATTATCATCGTGGATTTGCCGGTAAAGGAATGGGGTGAGCTAGGCCAATACGCGGCAGTACTGATGAAGTTCATGACGCAAAAGGCATTGGAGCGGCGGCAATCGTATGACGAACGGCCCGTTTTCATTTGGGCGGACGAGGCACATTATTTCGCCAGTGACTATGACCAAATCTTTCAAACCACGGCGCGTTCATCCCGCGCTTGCACGGTTTACCTGACCCAAAATTATTCCAATTACTTAAGCACCCTGGGCGGAGAATCGGCCCGGCCCAAGGTGGATTCATTGCTCGGCAATTTGCAGACGAAAATCTTTCATCAGAACGGCGATGCCGTAACCAATCGTTGGGCGGCGGAAGCCATCGGGCGGCGGTTGCAATACCGCTATGGTTCAAGTGTCTCGCATAGTGCCAGCGCCCAAGGTTACAGCAGCACCGTGACCGAAAGTGAACAGCAGGTGATTGAACTGGATTTGGAACCGAGCGCCTTCACGACGCTGTTAAAAGGCGGGGCACCTTCCCATAACGTGGTGGAAGGGATTATGTTTCAAAGCGGGCGCGTATGGAACAATGGCCGGACGTGGTTGCGCGTCCTTTTCCCGCAAAATTTATGAATATCTATCAAAGACCAATGGCGTGGTTTTGCTTCCCGCTGGACGTGATTTGGAAACACCACATGGGCGAACGGTATTGCAGTATCGTAAAATTCTTCATGGCGGGGTTTATTGCCATCTTGTGGCAATTCTATATCGCCGTCTTTTTCATGGCGGACAACCCGGCCATCAACCCACAAATCAAAATGCACCTGCGGGAAGATCAAAAAGCAAATATTATAACTTTCGCGTATTATGGCTTTTTGCTGGTTTATGGAATTTGGGGAATCGCCAATTTGGTCGAAATTCACCGCCGCAAAAAGGCCGGAATCAAATTGCATTCCTATTACCTTGGCACTCCCCGATTTTTACCGGACAGGCCCATTGTGCATACGTTGGTTATTCCCGTAATAGATTTTCTGATCGGATGGGGTGTTTTTCAAATCATCCGCCCCTTTGGCATTTACCTTTGCATCGCCGCCGTGTTCCAACGATGGGTTTTTAAAAGCATTTTCAAACAGGAACGCACCGCCGAAATGGACAGGCAAGACCGCATGTTGTTGCAGGATTGGAAGTCCGGCCAATCCCGCACAGTGCCAACCAGTTTAGTGCAGGTGGTTAAAAATCACCCGACAAACCAAGCTGACAAAGCGGCGTTTGATGAACGCTGGAAAGATGTCTTAAAACCATCTGACTCCGAAAAGAAACGGTGAAAATTGCGCCAAAGACTCGCGCTGGCGAGCACACTATTTTTCAAGGCTTGGCGTCAACTCATCATAAATTTTCCGGCTGTTGATTTTGGTTTTTAGATTGTAAGCATGGTTTGGTTATTCGCAATTCTGCGCACGACAGGGATTTCGGTTGACTTTGTGAAATTTTTCACTAGCTTGATAGCGTGATCGTTCGGCTTGGCAAAGTTCTCGTCGTTTTTGCGCTCGTGGCAACGCTCGGTGCGCATTGGGCTTTGCTACAAACTGTTGCCTGGACGACGATGCTCGCCAGCAATCTTCAATCAACTTCTTTTCATGAGGCCATGAGTATGACCTTTGACGGCAACCATCCTTGCCCTCTATGTAAGGCCATTGCCGCCGCAAAGAAATCGGAACACAAAAACCAAATCACATTTGAAAAACAGAAATTGGATTTTCCTCCTGTTCAAGGAGAACTGATTTTGCTCGCACCCTCACAGATTGAGATCGCTTCTCAAAATTTATTTGCTGAATCACTCCTCCCAAAACCGCCGGTGCCTCCCCCACGTTCGGCGTAATTCTTCTCTAGCATTGGTTCAAGGCTTTGTGCCTTGAAAATTTTTCCCATCACCGGGTTAAAGCGCCGGTGAAATTACCGTTCTGAAAAACGGATGCGCCTCGCATTCGACGACCATGAAAAGCCGTCATGCATTTACATTAATTGAATTGCTGGTGGTCATTGCAATTATCGCCATTCTGGCGGCGATAATGCTGCCAGCTTTGAGCCGGGCCAAGCAAAAAGCGAAGGCACTAGTGTGCCTGAATAATTTAAAGCAGATCGGCATTGCTAGCGTGATTTACGAAAGCGAAAACGCAGATTATTTGCCGCAATCACAGCATCAGGGCGATTCATGGGTAGGCACACTGCAATATTACCTTTCGGGAACAAATATGTACCGCTGTCCACTGGAAACGAATGCAATGTATATGTTCAGTTACTATATAAACGATTTTCTGACGCCGAATCCATTCGGTGACAATACCTTAAATTTTTCCAAATATACGTCGGTTCCGTCCATCTCCAGTACATTTTTCATGGCAGAAGTCATGGACAACGCTGGCAATGAAGGGGCGGATCATTTTCACTTTGCTCCCCTGGCAGGGTATTCAGCGTCGTATTGGGCGTTGTATTTCCAGCAGCAAGTTTATGTGACTCGGCACAATGGCGGCGCTAACTATCTCTTCGTAGACGGCCATGTTGACTTCGTGCAATGGGTGGTCGTCAAAAGACAACTTCTCCAAACGGGTTCTCGTTTCGTCGATCCGTTGGGGCAATGACACATTCTGACGAAATAACTCAAAATAAAAAAATGCAAATACCACAAACAAAATGAAAACCAATCAAACAATCATAACATTAAAAACGCTGGTTCTGGCAGCGGGATTAGGAGTGACAGCCTACAGAGGCCGCTGTGACGTACCAGTGGCCAATAATCCGGGACACTGGTATGCCGGAACCACCAATCAGAACCTCGGGCAATTGGATGAATATACGAATGGAGGAAATTTTACGGCCACTTCGGGCTACGTTTACTGGCTAACCTACACGAATACACAAACCGGTTATTTAATGACCAATGGCGTGACTAATTATTATTTCGGAAGCAACCCCACGTTTACCGCGCTGGGAAATGGCACGACCTCCAGCGATGCGGGTAGCAATCCCGCAATCGCAGCTACCAATGGGGCTTTGCTGGCGATGCAAATTGTCAGCCTAGCCGGTCCGCCGGGAGGTCATTATTACTTCTGGGATCTAAACGTAACCAATAGCACCCACCCAGTGGCCATGAGCGCCCCTGCGTTCACCATTGCTGTTGGTGATGCTCCGACGAATGATGTCTTCATCGTCAGCGATCCCTCCAACGGTGCCGGTTCTCCCGGTGGGGACCCTTATGGCCACATGCATGGACGCCGCTATGCGGTGGACGCGCCGGGAACCTACACGTTGGGTTTGCAGGTAATCGATCTCTCCACTAATGGACCGAATGGCGGTCCTCTCCAGACGCCTTCACAGATCTATTACGCCACGTATCAGGCAGGGCAAACTATCCAGTCAATCTCGGTCTGCAACACGGTTGTCAGCCTCACGGTTCCGACGGTCGCTACCGCCGTAAACTCTCACGGGAATACTACCAACGCAGTCTACACCCTGCTGGAGACGACCAATCTTGTCGCTCCCATCAATTGGGCACCCGTTGGAAGCAATAGTTTAGCGGGCTCCCTTGAAAGCAACAGTGTTTTCGGGACCGGTA
>DATJXK010000285.1:0-6578 GCA_035500235.1 Pseudomonadales bacterium
CCCCGAACGGCGTATTTTTTATTGTATCGGAGCAGAAGAATGTTGCTGGAGCCAAGCGACGTCAGGATTATTAGGCGATGACGATGCGTTACCGGTGCCCGCGCCCCTGGTATGGCCGGAGATTGGCAACATAGTCCGACTGTCCAACCACCTGTGAATTTCCGAATGACCGTCAGCAAAAGATATTCCGGCGCAACCATTGTGATACCACGCAGGCCAGTCGACTATTTGCGCACTATTTCCCGTGTCGGTGCAATCGACCGCAAAGCTGGGATCATTGATGCTATCAGGATGTTCGTCTATCAACGCCCAAAGATCCGCCGGCACAGGTGCCCTAATGGACGTCAGTTTGTTGTAGACATGCCACGTTGTTTGCGGACCGGAACCAGGAGGCCCGGCCAGCCAGGAGCCTAAAACGGGACTCCCCCTGGGATTTGCCGCCGTTGGAGCATTGTAAATTGTACCGATGGCACAATTCATAGACATACTTCGCACTCGCGGCGTAGCCCCATAGGTCGAAGACAATTCCTTTTGAGTACTGGCATCTGCCGGACATTTGTAGACCGCTGGATTGGGCACATAGGGAGTTAAAAGCGTGTCTTGAAACACGGTGCTGGCAATGATATAACTATTGTTAAGAAGTCCCAAGTTGGTGCATTCATTCACATTGATCATACTATTCCCCACCCAATTGCGATAAGATGCACTTGGGCCACCTCCCACCGGGTAATCGTTGGGAGGCAGAACTTGATTGTTATCGTCTGCGTACATGAGCCACCCAACCATAATTTGATGCGTGTTATTCATGCAATAAACGCCCTGGGCCCTGATTTTAGCCCTGCTAAGTACCGGGAGAAGAATCGCCGCCAAAATAGCAATGATAGCAATAACTACCAGTAGTTCAATTAAAGTGAAGCCGCGAGCATTAGCGTTTTTTAAATCCCTTTCGAAAAATGTGCCAGCCGAAGCCCCGGCTATGTTTTTGGAAAAATTGGTCATGTGATAAAGTTTTCCTTAATTGGTTCCATCTTACTATCCCCTAAACGGCGTATTTTTCAGTTCTGCCGGGCGCGAAAAAACAACGCTGAACTGCTTGAGGGCAGCGGATTTGTTATCGTTAGAGTCCCCTGCGTATTCGTCACCACCAGCAAGGGAGCCCAGGTTAAAAGGTTGGAGGATTCTTCAATCGCATACTTGCCGCCGACCTGGGAATTGAGTTGAAATTGCAATAGCCCATTTTGGTTTATAGCAGGCAGGGTGAGCGTTGGCGGCGGATAGATAACGCCTGCCAAATCTGCAGAGAAGTTCGGTAGTGCCAAACTGAGATTTCCATTACTTACTGTGCCCTGGCTAAGACCCAGGAATGTTCCACTTACTGGATCATACCATTCGGCATAATAAGTTCCTTTCGGCCAGCCTGTAATCGTTATGGTTTGGGCCTGTTGCTCTGGCAGAGATTGGTTGGTCGCGCCATTTGGCCACGCTGCGTCGGACGCCACCAGGTAAATTAGAGAATCATGCGCACCGTTCAGGCCGATTGCAGTCAGTGGTTGCCCACTCTTGAACACGATATTAGTCCACGAACCCCGGCCCCAATCAGTCGGCCCCAAAATCGCCTCAAGAGAAGAAAACAACCAATAATCATTTGCCGGCGCCAGGCTGTCCCACCACCAGCTCATAGCTGTCCCCGCGGAACCACCTAAAGCTCCACCCCAAATACCCTGACGCAGGCCACGCAAATAGGGATCCACAGCCATGCTGGCAGGCCAGCTATGCCAATCAGTTCCATACTCTCCGATCTGAACCACCTTGTGATAGGTCTGGCGGTAATAGGCGGCATCATTGGCCATCGTTTGGGCAGGATTGAGCTGGTAACCCGACTGAAAGTAAGTATGCCACGAAAGAAAATCCAGTTGTGGCAACGCCCATTGCTGCGGATCGGCACTGGCATAGGACAAACTTGTCGTTACGAGGTGCCCATAAGGATCATTCGTGTGAAGCCAGTTAGCCTGGGAAGCTATCCATGTATCAACGTTATTCGAACTGAGGTAACTGTAATCGTGGTCAATTTCATTAAAAAATTCCCAGGCCAGGAGATGAGAACTGTATCCGTAACGACCAATCAAATAACGAAGCCGTTTTTGATAAACAACCGACGCCGTGTTATTGGTAAAAAATGCATTCTGATTGATACATGGACCGCCATTGGCAATGTTGTAAGGATTGTTCGGCCATTGACCGTCGCTTCCAAAATCGCTCGAGTACTCGCGATAATCATTCAACGTCAACTGCACATAAATTCCCTCCTGTTCGGCCAGTTGCAGCACGTAATCCAACTGCCAGGCCGGATCAAGGGCATAATTGTTAAGAGTGCCCGGATTGCCTTCGATCCCGAAGCACCAGGATGACATCCAGACCCGCGCGAAATCCTCCCCGGCGTTCTGCATTGAAGCAAACCAGGTGTCATAATCGTATGTCCCATTATTCCACCAGGCGACGTTCTCACCATTTAGAGGCAAGGCCTGTCCGTCACTAGTTTGTAAATACTGATTATTAGGAGCTACCCCGACATTTCCGAAACGTGCAGGAGTTGAATTGGAAACCACGGTAAAATTAGTCGCAAGCGCCGCACATAGCTCATTGTTCGTCTGAATAACCAGTGAAAGTGAATAGGTTCCCGTTTCAAGCGGTTCAAAGCGCAACCGCCATTGCGGCGGCCCGTTAACGGTATCATATTCAGTACCGCCTGAACGTGAACGGGTATACTCTTGATACCAAAACGCCGGCACCACCATCGTTTCGCCTGACGGTGAGGTAAAAGTACCATCGAGACGAATCACATCCGGATCAAATGGATTCGAAGCTGATGGCACATTGGTAATCTGGAATTCTAAACGCTGCCAAACCTGCCCGGTATTGAGTTGAATAACCTGGGGTGGCCCTGTGACGATAGGCGTGGTAAAGCCGCTAAAAATGATGTTATCGATCCAAAAGGCCGTCGTCCCGGTTAAGTTTGCTCCTGTGTGGCTCTGCTGGATTTTCAGACCAATACCCGTAGCGGACAAACTTGCATTTACCGGCAGCGTCACATGTATCCAATGATTGCCATTGCTGACTGCAGAGGTGTAAATCGCCAGTGCCGTAGACGGCCAACCATCGCTCTGGGGAATGCAATCCACTTCCAGCGCCCCGTAACTGCCATTCCCATCGGTGGCAGAATTAGTCGCAAACATGATGTCAAAACTGATGCTGGAGAAATTGCCGAGATTAACTACTGCCCCATTGTTAAAAGCCCGGGTGACTTCTATTTGGTCACCGGTGGTCGGCCAGGTGATTTGCCAAAAGGCCGAGCCAGAGCCAGGGTTATTCGGCCCCAATGTTGTTGTAGCATTGTTCGTACTCCAGGTGATGTTAGGAACCGCCGTCCCCCAATTTTGATTGACGTAATGTCCCGTTGTATCAGGGGAGTCAAATTGATCGACGATGTAATTCGTCGCCTGACTGTGGGCGTCCAGCGTAAAAAAAACGCTTAACAATCCCACAACAATGGCCCTGGTCAGGGCGCCATATTTAACGACACCAGACGACCTTAAATTCATAAATCGTTTGCTTGGTCAGAGTAATGCCCAAAAGTACGTCTTTTGAAAAAACCGTGCCATCCCCTGAATGGCGTATTTTCACGAGGCAAATTTTACGCTAGTTTCGCTCAATTATTCACTTATGAAGACTTCATTAACTATCCTGTTTTGCCTGTTTGCCTCCTTGCTGGCCCTTCCTACTCTCGCGCAAACTTCGTCCATTGTATCGCCTGAAATTGGCACCAATCGGATGGCCATCTTTCGGTACCTCAACCCACAGGCCCATGACGTCTCCCTGGAGGGACAATGGCCAAACGGAACAGTACAAATGGTTAAGGATAGCGCCGGCCTGTGGGCGGTCACGACAGGCCCGATCAATGAAGATATCGCGGAATATACTTTCCTCGTCGATGGACAAAAACAAGTTGATCCCAATAATCCATTAATTAAATCAGTTCGCGGAACTCTTTTCAGCGTCCTGCAAATGACCAATCGCCCTGCCCCTCCAGCGCCCGTCGTGTCTCCCGAGATCAATTCAGACGGCATCGTAACATTCCGCCTACGGGCTCCGAATGCGCATGTCGTTTCGGTGGATGGCCAATGGCCAAACGGTCAAGCCACGATGGCAAAAGATGCTAATGGGGTATGGAGCATTACAACTGGCCCTATTAAACCGGGGGTATGGGAATATAGTTTTAACGTGGATGGCCTGGAGATGATTGACCCCAATAACTCTATCAATAAACCCATGCGTCTGCCAACGGTCAGCATTTTGCAGGTTAATAGTCAGCCGGCACAGCCATGGGATTTGCAGGATGTACCGCACGGTACTGTCCATTGGCATACTTATTTTTCCAAGTCGCTGGGAAGGTTCCGCCAATTGGCCGTCTATACTCCGCCCGGCTATGAAAATGAACCGGGTAAGAAATATCCGGTACTCTACTTGCAACATGGCTTCGGCGATAATCAGGAAACCTGGGTTGTTCATGGTAAAGCGAATTGGATTTTGGACAACCTCATTGCCGAAGGCCGCGCCAAACCCATGATCATTGTCATGGCTGATGGTCACGCCGAGTTACCAGTGACCAGCCCCGATGCGAACTTTCTTAGCCACAATGCTGCGCTCTTTGAAAGCGATCTTTTGCAAGATATCATGCCGCTCGTCGCCAGGAATTATCGTATCAAACCTGGCCCCGCCAACACCGGCATCGCCGGGCTGAGCATGGGCGGAGCGGAATCACTGACCATCGGCCTAAATCATCCCGACATCTTTGCCTGGGTTGCTGGATTCAGCGCCGCCTCGCCGGCCAGTGACGCCATCCATTCAGCCCTACAACATCCGGATGCATTAAATCATAAGCTCAAACTGCTCTATATCGCTGATGGCAGGGATGATTTTCTCCTCCAGCGCAACGAAGGATTTATCTCTCTCCTGGGTGTCTACGGCATTAAATATGATTGGCATCTGACCGATGGCGCCCATACCTGGCCGGTTTGGAGAAACTATCTGGTTGATTTTGCGCCGCAATTATTTCGCTGAGAGGCGCGACAATTGAGGTGTGACTGTCAGCACCAGAAAACCGGCCGGCGGAATTGAAATCCCCTTGATCGTCGCGGGCCCATGCATCAACAAGGGCACCGTGTTTGTCGTGTCATGCTCCGGGTCATACACTTCCGCCTGGTATTTGGATGAACCTTGCAATTGTAACCAAAGGCTCCCGTCAACGGGGATGCTTTGATCATTGCTGAGCAAGACAAAATAGCTTTGCCCGCAACGAACAGCGAGGGGCTGTGGTGATGGGCCATCCCATTTGCAATCGGCATCGCTATAAACTCCGGCGCCCGCGGCGAGCATCTGATTGAGGACCGGACGCACCCGCGCGATATAGTCAGTCGTTCCTCGATGGTCAAAATACTCCCACCACCAGGACATGGGCAGCACAGGCGTGGGCGAAAATAAACCCAGCCAAAGACTTTTTTTAAAGTCCCAATCCATGTTGGTGGCATCATCATCGAAATTTTTACTCCAATCCCACTCGAAACCGCATTCCCCGATTACATAGGGTTTGCCATATCGCTGCGAATTCTCACGCAACGTTTCGGGAAACACCTCTGTACGGCTTTGACCGTTGTGGCCATAGATATGGATTTGATTAAAATCCATGGATGTAATGTTATAAAGTCCGGCCACATTCCGGTGCGAAATGCTTGTGGTTATTAAATGATGATAGGGGTCAACGCCTTTCAGATAATCTGCCATTTCCGCGTGCCACGCCGTAATGACATTATCCGGAATCCTGTTTGGCAGGCCGTACATCAGATTATCAATCTCATTGAAAAATTCCCAGGCAGCAATATGCGGGCTGTAGCCCCAGCGGGCTACCAGATACCTCAGGCGGTCCTTATATTGTGCTTTGGCAGCCGGGTTGGTAAAAAAATCCTGCGGCAACGCCACCGGTCCGTCGTTCGTACTGTTGTAATTGCTGTGCCTCCATGTCCGTCCCAAAAAATCGCCCGAGTTATCAAGCGTAAGCATCATGTACAGATCCCGTGATGCGGTTAAATCTACAAGCTGGTCCATCCGCTCAATGGCAGAGACATTGAAGTAACTATCGTCATTAGTATAACGCCGGGTGTTCTCCACTGTCTTCCATTCCAGCGGTAGATTCCATGGACACATCCAGGTACGAAAAAAATTGCCGCCATTGGTGGAAAGTTTTCCCAGCAGGTACTCGTAATTGTACTGGGGTTTTTCGTTCAAACTTTGGAAAAACCTGGAGTCATCCCGACTACGCGATTCCCATGCGACGTTTTCGCCAATTCCGCGAAAGGGTTGACCATTATCAAATTGAAGAGACCAATCATTGGAGATATGCAGAAAGCCCTTTTGGTTCGATGGTGCTACAGTAAAAGAAAGCCGTTTGGAGGCATAACTTTGACTGCCATTGGTCAGCACAAAGGTCCCCTCGTATCTGCCAACCTCGACCGGCGCAAACCGCA
>DATJXK010000286.1:0-9721 GCA_035500235.1 Pseudomonadales bacterium
AACCAGAAGACGTATGGGGAAATCAAAGGTATGACAGACATGAACGGCATCTTTAGCGCGTCGCACACGGACAGCTCGTGGGACTTGGCAATTACAGCAAAAAAAACTGGCTATTATACTACACGTATCGGGCATGAACTATATGTCCCGGGACAATTTGATGCTTCGAAAGTAGCTGCAAACCGAAATACTACAATGACGTTCCTTCTCAAAAAAATCGAGAAGCCAATCCCAATGCAAGCAAAATCGCTGAATACCCATGTTCCTGATTTAGATAAACATGTTGGCTACGACTTAATGCTCGGTGATTGGGTTTCTCCTTATGGCAAGGGCGTCAATGCTGACATCAACTTTATGGGACATTTTGACAAACGTGATGGAGGGGAATCTGATTTTACATTAACTGTGACGTTCCCAAAATCTAGCGATGGCATTCAGGAATTTACTGTGCCGGATACTGAAAAGGGGAGTGGCTTGCGTTCACCTCACGAAGCGCCGACAGAGGGCTATCAATCACAATGGGTTCAGTTTGACAACAGAAAGCCGAGAAGACCGATTAAAACCAATCGTGACCCGCACCACAATTATTTCTTTCGTGTGCGAACGGTGGCAGATGACAAGGGTAACATCGTAAGCGCCCACTATGGGAAAATTTACGGGGACTTCATGGAATTTAAGTATTACTTTAATCCAACGCCCAACGACCGTAATGTGGAATTTGATCCCACGAAAAACTTGATCAAAAATTTAAAGCCGCTTGAGGAAGTCAAAGAGCCTTAATTCTCTAATGCATTGTGCTATGTGGGCTCTTTGCCAAGGTTTCGCTATTTGAAAGCGATCAGTCTTTCGGTTCAAGCATTTTGTGATGTATTGCTCCGCAGGAACCTTGAGCGCAGCTTTACCGCCTTAACTGCGGCGGGCGGGGTGAGAAGAATTGGAATGTCAGGCCGTCCGCCGTCGTGTTCCCGCTGTACACGGTGAAATAAAAATATTTCGCCACCTGGTCGAAATCCGGCAGGAGCGAGAAATCCAGCCAGTCGCCCAGACCGCCGCTCCAAAATCGCATCAACATGCCGTTGGATAAAGCCGAAGAATCCGGATTGGCTTTCAGGGCGATGAAAAGCGAGCGCATCATCTCGCGCTGGTTCTCGTAACCAAACAACCCGTCACCGGTGCCGCCGACCTGCTGGGCGGCTTCACTCAGTCCGTCGGTTTCACCCAGCGGTTTGACGTGGCTTTGGGAGCTGCGCAAATAATCTTCAATCATGGAAGTGTCCCCGGACAGGGCCACGTAACCGCCGCTGGCCGTGCAATAGAGCGAACGTGGCGCCGGCGGCGTCGTGCCCGTGGCCCCGGCGACCGGGCGGGGACGCAGCGGTATGGTATAAATTTTACGGCCCATGAAATCCCGTGTCGGCGCCGGAGTATCCTGGGACGCGCCCATGCCCATCACACTCTTGAGCGCCAGCGCAGTCTGATCCGGGTGTGGCGAGGCGAACATGAAGATGGACGGGGCCTGATTCAGGTCGGCGAGTGTCGTGCCGTCCGGTTTCTTTTGATAGCTGATCCAGTCGTCGCCGAGATTGCCAATGAGGTTCTTGCGAATGTCAAAGCTCGGGTCCTTTTGCTGGGCGCTGGAATTGGCGATGTCAATGAACGAATTGAGGCTGGCGAGCACCATGGGCGAAATCTGACCGAGCATTTTTTGCAGGGTGGCCCACGATTGTTGTCCATCCACACGCCAGCGCCAGAATTTAACCACATTCGCCGGCACAAACGGCGGCGGGTTTGCTTCCTTCTGGTTGGCCGAGATGATGCGGATGAATCCCTGCCGGACGGATTCCGGCGCGGAGATGAAGAAATCGGCCCGTGTGCCCTCGCGCGAGTCGCGGCAGGCGAAGCTGATGCTTTTCAGGCCCGTGAATCCGGAGGCGTCGAGAATTTTCATCCAGGGAATGGCCGGGAACGGGCTGGGGGCGTCCGGGTTCGGTTCCGCCGGCGGAATATGATCCAGCACATCGAAAAAGGTCCGGGCGTTAAACCAGCCGTAGTACAACGGCTTGCCGTGAAATTGCGAAACCCGGTCGGCGGCGAAAATGGGATTATCACTCAAACAAGGGTTGGAACCGCCCGTCAACCGCGCGGCCACAGTTTCGACGGACGATTTTGAGTTGCCGGCGATGAGGAGCGATTGGAACTGGCCGACATACAGTTTGCCGGGCGGGGACGGCTTGTCTTCCTTGCCCAGTTCCTGGACGGGTTGGGCCGCCGGAAAGACTTTGGCGAGCACGCCGGGAACGTCATTGCTGGAGAGCGTCACCACGGAAAATGAAATGCCATTCATGTTTTCCGTCTGGAGCGATTTCCCCGCCTGCACCCATTTTTGGCGAAGGCCGGCCAGGTTGGTTTTGAGCAGGCCGCTCTGATTTCCGGCATCGAGCAACAGCAGGAATCCGGGGGCCACGTCATTGGAGCCATTCCAGCCGTTCTGGGTCAGGGCGAGCGCGAACTGGCCCTGCGGCAGGGTTTCAAAGTCAACCAATTTCACACCCAGATCGTGTTCCAGCGGGGCGGCGAATTCCTCATCCCATTTGGCGACAAACTTGTCATGAAACGGTTTCATGGCCGGGTCATTCCAGAACTGCCATTGGGGCGATTGATGGCTGTCGGCCCGCAGCGCGGAGCAATCGGGCACATCCAGCAGGACCAGGGTGTCCGCCGGCAACAGGTTTTCGACGGGCGGAATCGCCGCCCGCACGTTGGCAGCGAGGAGCAATACGGCTGCGAGCGCCAGGAGAAAAATCCCGCGTATCCATCGCTTGTTCAAAGAAAGCATTTTTATTTTCATATCGGATTCTACAATTCAAACCTGAAACCGGACACGTGAGTCACCTTGTCCTTTCGCCCGACCCGCGGGCAGAAGGTGTCCGCAGAGTGGCGACACAATGGAATTCCCTCATTTTATTCTGCCGGCTTGCGGCTGGTGGGGCCGGGCGGTTCAAGATAGCGATAGGGTGTGTTCGGATTGTCCGTGGAATAGGCAAAAGCATCGCGATGATCCAGAAAATTCTTTACCAGCTCGACCGGGATGGCAAAACCCAATCCCTCGCCGAACATGATTTTCATGTTGGTGACACCGATGACGTTGCCGGCCATGTCAAACAACGGGCCGCCGCTGTTGCCCGGATTGATTTGCGCGGTGGTTTGCAGGTAAAGCTCGCCTTCCATTTCCCGCGTCTTGGTGCTCAGAATGCCCTCGGTCACCGTCCGTTCCAGGCCCATCGGGCTGCCGATGGCGAAGACTGAATCGCCGACGCTCAGCGGGTCCGTACTGCCGAGGGTGACATATTTGAATTTAGGCGCATTCTTGTCCTCAATTTTTAAAAGCGCCAGGTCTTGAAACTTGTTGATGGCCACGATGCGCACCTTTTTATAAGACTCACGATTCAGTTGACCGTCCACCTGCCGGTAAACCTCGACGGTAATTTCCGTCTCGCCCTCGATGACGTGGAAGTTGGTCATCAGATAACCGTCCGCGTTGATGAAAAATCCAGAACCCAGTCCGCTGGGTGTGCGCACCTGGACGACGGCCTCGCCGATTTGTTTGACGAGGTCGCGCACATCACTCACGGTGACGGCGCGTCCGCCCTCGGAGTTGTAGAATTGCGCCGGCGTGTTGACGCCCAGGAGCGGGCTGCCGGTGGTTGCCAGCCGCGTCAATGTGCTGTCAGCCTGGGAAATCTTGACAATGGAGCTGCGCGGCACCACGAGCACCGTGTAACCCACGTCCACGACCACGGCGTCCGGTTTTTCAACGAGAATTTTGCCGGTGACGGCATCGTTGCCCTTGAGTTGAATCGTGTCCGCGAACGCGGCCTGCAGGCCGCAGAGCATCAGGGCCAACCCGACCAAAAATTTATTAAACGACATTGCTGGAAAGTAATGCAACCTATCGGCTTTGACAAGCGGATGGCGGTCGAACGTTCGAATTTCCACCAAAATAACCATTGCCACCCCCGGATTATTTGCTATGCTCGTCTGCCCTTTCCCGCAAGCGGGAGAGGAAAAACGGCTTTAGATATCCGTCTTCGGATGAAGGCGGAGGCCGAACAACATCAAACTGAATCCCGTGTTCCGCGGGATGCCTTGAAATGTAGCGGCGGCGTGTGACTGCCGAGAAAACGGCGCTCTTGGAGCGCCGCTCCAAAGTTCAGGGCCCCAACCAAAGGAAAATTGTGCTAAGTATCGGTGTAAAGGAATTATTGGAATCCGGTGTCCATTTTGGGCACCAGACGCGGCGTTGGAATCCCAAGATGAAGCCGTTCATTTTTGACGCGCGGAACGGGATTCACATCATTGACCTCAGCAAAACGCTCACCCAACTGGAGGCGGCGTGCAACTTCCTGTCCGGCACGGTTCGCAAAGGCGGGAAGGTGGTTTTTGTCGGCACCAAGAAGCAGGCGCAGCAATGCGTCAAGGAAACCGCCCGGGAATGCGGCCAGTTTTACGTCACGGAACGCTGGCTCGGGGGCACCCTGACCAATTTCAACACCATCAAACGCTCCATCGCGCGGCTCAAGGAAATCGAGAAGATGGACGCCGATGGCACGCTCGCCAATTATGGCAAGCAGGAGCAGGCGGTCATCCGCCGCGAAGCCGCCCGGCTGCAAAAGTATTTCGACGGCATTCGCGCCATGGACCGGGTTCCGGCGGCCATGTTTGTGGTGGATATCAAGCGCGAGCACAATGCCGTGGCCGAGGCCCGCAAGCTCAAGCTGCCGATCATCGCGCTGGTGGATACGAATTGTGATCCCGACCTGGTGGATTTTCCCATTGCGGCAAACGACGACGCGATTCGTTCGGTGCGCATGATCCTGGCGACAATTGGCCAGGTCATCACCCAGGCGTACGCCGAACATGAAGCCAAGCACGCACGCCGGCCCGCGCCGGAGGAAGCCGCCCCGGCGGGAACGCCGGCCGGTGAAACCACTCTTAAGGGAGCCGCTCCGGCTGTCGTTGAGGCCGCACCGCCGCCGGCGTGATTGGGGTGCTCTGGACTGTCATCATTCAACTCTTAACCCATTTATATGGCTGAAATTACTCTTGCAGACGTGGCCAAACTCCGGGAAATGACCGGGGCGGGCATGATGGATTGCAAAAAGGCGCTCGTTGAAGCGAAAGGCAGCCTCGACGAGGCTGTGAACATCCTCCGCAAAAAGGGCGCCGCCACCGCCACGGTGAAGGCGGCACGGGATGCCAAGGAAGGAGCGATTGTCCAATATATCGCCCCCAACGGCAAACTGGGCGTGCTCGTGGAGGTGAACAGTGAGTCGGATTTTGTTGCGCGCAATGAGACCTTCCGCGCGTTTTGCGACGAGGTTGCGAAACGGTATGCGACGGAGGCCAACCCCGACCTGGAAGCCGATCGCCTGGCGATTGTCGCGAAAATCCGCGAAAACATCAAAATTGCGCGGCACGCGAAGATGGAGGTCAACGGCAGCGGCCTGATTGCCGGTTATATTCACACCGGCGCCAAAGTGGGTGTTCTGGTGGAAGTGGGCGCCGGCAAGGCGGAAACCGTCGCCCGCGACGAATTCAAACAACTCGTCAAGGACATCACGCTGCAAATCGCCGCCGGACATCCGCATGCAGTTTCCCGCGAGCAGGTCCCGGCGGACGTCATCGCCAAGGAGCGCGAGATTGCTGCGCAATCCGACCGTTTGAAAGGCAAACCGCCGCAAGCGATGGAGAAGATTTTACAGGGGGTTCTGGAAAAATTTTATCAAACCTACTGTCTGGTGGATCAGGGTTTCGTAAAGCGAAATTCCGAGGTGAGCGTGAAGGAGCATGCGGCGCAAATTGCCAAGCAGCTGGGCGACGAAATCACCATCCGCCGGTTCGTACGGTTCCAGGTGGGCGAAAGTCTGGCCCACTGATCCACTCCGGAGGCGGAAGCCTCCCTTCCGGGGTGGTAGCACATTTTGCAACCTTCGGTGGGGCGAGGCTACTGACGAGCCGGCTCGCGAGGACGCTCGCCCCACCGAAAGTCGCAAAACGTACCAGCACCGCCCGTCGCTTTGGTTTGACGATTCATCGGCGGGCTGGTAAAAAGCCGCGTGATGCCGCACGCGCTTCCATACCGATGACTGCCGCCAAACGCCCACAATATTCCCGGATTCTCCTCAAGCTCAGCGGCGAAGCGCTCGGAGGCAAAAGCGGCGTCGGTATTTGTCCGGAGGGAGTGCATCACATGGCGGACCAAATCCGTGAGGTTCGTGATCTGGGCGTCCAGGTGGTGGTGGTGGTGGGCGGGGGAAATATATTCCGGGGATTGCCGGGAAGTGAACGCGGCATCGAGCGTGCCACAGGCGATTACATGGGCATGCTGGCCACGGTCATCAACGCACTCGCGTTGCAGGATGCGCTGGAAAAACTCGGCGCCCCCACGCGGATGCAAAGCGCCATTGCCATGTCCCAGGTGGCCGAGCCGTTCATCCGCCGCCGGGCCGTGCGTCATCTGGAAAAGGGCAGGGTGGTCATCTTCGGCGGGGGCACGGGCAACCCTTATTTTTCAACGGACACCGCCGCCGCCCTGCGTGCCAATGAAATCGGCGCGGAGGTCATTTTGAAGGCAACCAAGGTGGATGGCGTATTCGACAGCGACCCCAAGAAAAACTCCAAGGCCAAACGTTTCGAGCAAATCACCTATCTGGAGGCCTTGCAAAGGCAGCTGAAGGTGATGGATTCCACGGCGTTTTCGCTGTGCATGGACAATAAAATGCCCATCATTATTTTCGATTTTTCCCAACCGCACAATCTCCGCCGCCTGGTCATGGGTGAAAAGGTGGGTACCCTGGTGACGGGATGATTCGTGGGCTCACCTCCGGGCATCGGGACCGGGGCATTTCGGTTTGCAATTTTCCTGGAAAGGGTGGATTGGTCTGGTATGAGATTCACTTCCCGCCAGGATGCAGGCCGCCAGTTGGGGCAACACCTGCTGCAACGAGACTTGGAGGTGGATTGGGTGCTGGGCTTGCCGCGAGGCGGTGTTGTGGTGGCGGCCGAGGTGGCGCACTGGCTGGAACGACCGCTGGATGTGTTGGTGGTACGCAAGATCGGGCATCCGTGGCATCGTGAATTTGCCGTCGGAGCACTCGCCGAACCGGACGTTGTCATTTTTGACAAGGCCACCCTGTTAACGGTTCCGGCGCCGCGCGGTCAACTGGACAAGGTGGTCGCCGAGGAGATTGCCCGCCTGCGCGAATATCGTGCCTGCTTCCACGGGTCCGACCCTCCGCTGCTTCGCAGCCGGAACGTTCTGTTGGTGGACGACGGTCTGGCGACGGGCGCCACGGCCGAGGCGGCGGTGGCTTCGGCCCGAAAACAGGGGGCGCACCGGGTGACCATGGCCGCGCCGGTGGCCTCGAGGAGCGCCTTCGAACGATTGCAGTGTGTCGCAGATGAAGTGGTCGCGTTGTGGGTGGACACCGGTTTTGAAGCCGTCGGACAATATTATGACGAATTTTCCCAGACGGATGACGCAGAGGTTCTCGCGTTGCTGCACGCCGCCGCCGCCCACCGGGAATAACCCGGCTGCAGCGCTTTCTTGAATCAGCATGCCCGAACTTCCCGAAGTTGAAGTGCTCGTCCGTCATCTGCGGCCGTTATTGTGCGGCAAAACCATCCGCAGCATAAGCGTGCGTCGCGCCAGGGTCCTGGCGCCGACCACGCCGCGGGAATTCCGACGGGCTTTGCTGGGCGCAAAATTCACCGGGTTGTCACGACGCGGAAAGTATCTGCGATTTCAACTCGAGAGCAGCACCACCGGCAAACCGTTGCTCTTGCTGGGCCATCTGGGCATGACGGGACGGATGTTTTTCGCTGGAAAACGCGAACGTCTGCCGGCGCACGCGGCGGTAGTCTTTGATCTGGGCGGGAAGAACTTTGTTTACGAGGACACGCGCTATTTTGGCCGTCTGACGCTGGACGGCTCGGTGGTGGAAAAACTGGGACCGGAACCGTTGGGCGGGGATTTTCAACCGGCAACGTTCGCCCGGGCATTGAAACGTTCCCGACAGGCGATCAAGGTCAAACTGTTGGACCAGGCGGTGGTGGCCGGCATCGGAAATATTTATGCCAGCGAAGCGCTGTTTCACGCACGGCTTTCACCGAAGCGCGCTGCGAACCGGTTGACGCCGGGGCAAATTAAACGACTCTGGCGTGCGATTCGCGAGGTCCTGGCCGAAGCCATCCGCTGTGGCAGCACGGTGCCGTTGATTTTTGGCGAAGGCCGATCGGACGGATTTTTTTATTTTGGCCGGGTGCCGGGAGCTTCGGATTTTTATGAGGAACGGTTACGGGTTTACGACCGGGCCGGGCAACCCTGTCCCAATTGCCGCCGGCCAATCCGGCGCCTGACACAGGCGGCGCGGAGCACGTATTATTGTCCGTATTGTCAGCGCGAATGAGCTGGATTCGATTGAAATCCATTTGACGCGCTGATTGTGGGTTTGATAATGTTCTGCCCTTTGGATTCCAGAGTAGCTCAATGGTAGAGCAATCGGCTGTTAACCGATGGGTTGTAGGTTCGAGCCCTACCTCTGGAGCCAATCCGTGCCATAGAAAGAACCTCGTTTCTCAGGTTTCCGTTAAGCCCAATGGGGCAGGTGTATTCGATTTCCGCCATTGAGTCCTTGATGTTGATGCGCCGGATGAAAGAATTCAAAAATGCCTTTCGTTGCATGATGCTTCCTTCGTTTAGCGTATTGCGTAAATCCTCTACATATCTTGGGTGAGGCACACAAATTGTCAAAGTAGCCTCGCATTCCCAGGCCATCTGGTATGCTGGTGTTGTTCTTTCCTGGGCCTTGACGAACTTTAGCAGTGGTAAAGAAAAGCGGACCCGGCCATATCAGGAATATCCTAGCGGCAATTCGTTATCCAGTTTCCCAGCTTGGCTTTGGAGCGGTCAATTGTCCATACGGTTCGGTCGGTTGTCCATTCCCTTATCAGGAGAAGGTGTTATTGTTTCCAACATGGCCGCTAAATCTAAACATCACTTTTAGACCTGTGTTTGGCGCATGCCGATTGAGGGTGAATGTTGGATTTCCGAATGCAGCCAGAAATCAATAGTGACAAACCAAACAATCAGCCTATGAAAAAGAAGTTAATCCTAGTCACCTGGACCCTGGCCTGCCTTACACTTGCACCAGCCGCCTTTGCACAAACAACCGACGGCAGCGTCCTTTACACCCCGAATGTCAACTTGACGTCCCTCTCTCAGAACTCTTTTGTGGGGTACGTAGGAGGTATTTTTCTTTCGACTTATAGCTATTATCCAGAGGTCAATTATCTGGGCTACGCTGATCCAACCGGAGCCCCTTTGGTGAATAGCCATGTCGTGTCGCTTTGGGATCATGACAATCTGGGTGCTGGTCCGCTTGCCTCGGTGACGGTGCCGGCAGGGTCAGCTGCTCCGCTGGCGGACGGTTATCGGTGGGTACAACTGTCTTCCACCGTGAACCTGACTTACGGCCATTATTATTACATAGATGCACAAGTAGATAACGTGGATCTTTGGGGGGATTTAATCAGCAATAATTCCCCCGATAACGGAAATAATGGGCAGATTACCTGGAGTTCACAATATGCGCAATTGGGGTCGGGTTGGGAGTTTTCCCGCGCAGGGGTATATGGTGGTTCAGACCCTGCCACAGCCCAG
>DATJXK010000287.1:0-3999 GCA_035500235.1 Pseudomonadales bacterium
TCGCAAGCGTATGATACCGGTTCAAAGGGCACTTTTCATTTCCCATCATGGACGCGTGTGCAAATTATCTCTCCCGAAACTGGAGCCGAAGTTGCGGACGGCGAAACGGGTTTGATCCGTATTTTTGATTTGGCGAATGTATTTTCTGTCGCCGCCGTTCAAACGGAAGATCTGGGAGTCCGGCGGGGAAGCGGGTTTGAGTTGTTTGGCCGCGCTGCATTGGCCGAGCCCCGGGGTTGTTCCTTACAAACGGCTTAATATGAATCTGCCCAATTATTTTCTCGCCGATTTGCCGCCGGAAGCAACGCTGGCGCCGGTGATGATTTCGGAGGCGTGCCAGACGCTGAAGCGCAACCGGGAACAATTCCTGGTGAAGCGTTCGCTGCCCGGCATGGTGAGTTTTTTCGTGAAACTGGCGGAAAACTGGCTGGAGCCGGAATTTCCCTTCCGTAAGTTCGCCCTGGAAAACGCGCAGGCAACGGGCTTTTCACGCGCGACCCTCGAACGCGGGCTGGACGGTTTTTTCAAGCAATTGACCCGCGAAAATTTTCGGGCTTTGCTCGCCCAGGAACTGGGCGATGGCCTTGATGTGCTGGGCGATCCGCCCAATGCCCCGGCGTCACGGATGGTCCATTTCTGGCGCGGACCGGAATTTCAGGTGCACATTGGCGCAGGGAACATTCCCAGTCCCGCGCTCACGAGCATCGTTTTTGGTTTCCTGACTCGCTCGGCGCAATTTTTGAAATGCGCGAGCGGCGGTTCGTTTTTGCCGCGGCTCTTTGCGCATTCGATTTATGATGCGGACGCCAAGTTGGGGGCGTGCCTGGAAATCGCCGAATGGCGCGGCGGAAATATTCATTTGGAGAACGCACTGTTTGCCGAGGCCGATTGCGTGACGGCAACGGGCAGTGATGAAACGCTGGATGAAATCCGCCTGCACCTTCCGTTTAAAACCCGGTTCGTCGGCTACGGCCATCGGGTGAGTTTCGGATACGTCGCCGGCGAAACCCTGGCCGGCGCGGGCACAAAAAAGATTGTGGCTGCGGCGGCGGACGACGTTGTAGCGTGGAACCAACTCGGCTGTCTCTCGCCGCATGTCATTTACGTGCAGGCCGGGGATATTTCCGCCGAGCATTTCGCGCAGCAGTTGGCGGAGGAACTAGAGCGACGCGAAGCGAGTGAGCCGCGCGGGGAAATCCCGGCTGAGGAAGCCGCGGCGATTGCGTCCCGCCGCGCGATTTATGAAATCCGCGCCGCGCATTCACAGGAAACCACTCAGCATTGGCGCAGCAAAGATTCAACGGCCTGGACGGTCATTTTCGAAAGCGACGCGCGCTTCCAGCTCTCGTGCCTGAACCGCTTTATCTATATCAAACCGGTGGCGGATTTAAAATCCATGCTGGAAAACGCCGATGCCGTTCGCGGAAAAATTTCAACTATTGGCCTCGCGGTATCCGAGGAGAAAATTTCCGAAGTGGCGGCGCAATTGGCGCGCTGGGGCGCGACCCGCATTTGCCCGCTGGGACAGATGCAAAATCCGCCGCTGACGTGGCGGCACGACGGGCGGCCGCCGCTGGGCGATTTGGTGACATGGACAGATTTGGAGTTTCAACTATGAGGATGGAATTACGCAAAAGCTTTCAATTTGAAGCGGCGCACTTGTTGCCGCGATTGCCCAAAGCACACAAATGCCGGCGATTGCACGGCCACAGCTTCAAAGTGGAGATTGTCGTGGCAGGCGAGTGCGATGAAAAACTCGGCTGGCTGATGGATTACGCTGAGATTTCAGCGGCGTTCCAGCCGATTTGGGCTAAACTGGATCATTATTATCTCAATGAAATCCAGGGTCTGGAAAATCCCACGAGCGAAAACGTGGCGATTTGGATTTGGAAAAAGCTGAAGCCAAAGCTGCCGCTGCTGGCGGAAGTTGTGGTCGCCGAGACGTGCACCGCGCGGGCGGTTTATCGCGGCGGTTAAATTTGTTTATTGTAGATTTATCGTGTGGGCGTAGATTGAGCGCACGGGCTTATGAAGCAAAAACGCATGCAGTTTCTATTGGATATTACGCTTCCGGAAGGGAATACAGATACCGATCCGGCTCTCCCTGCCAGTAACGGCGACGCTGCGGAATGGCTGAATGAGTTGAAAGGCCGTTTTCCCGGGCTCGTGGCCACGCTCTCACCGGTCAGCAAGCCTGCCCCTAAACTTCGCCGGCCGAGAAAAAATGGGTCGTTTTCATCCGGCAATTCATCTCCGGCAAATATGACGCCGAGCCTGGACGGTTTTGAAGAGCTTACCGTCAGGCAAAAAGATATCGTGAATTTGTTGTTTAAGGGCTGTTCGTATCGGGAAATCGGCAAAAGCCTTGGCATTACTTTACCGACGGTCCGTGCCCATTTGCATTCGGTGTATAAACGGCTCCAGGTTCGATCGCGCGCGCAAGCGGTGGCCAAGATTTTTCGCCAAACGTCGGAAAATTCCTGACGCCGGAATGACGAATGTAATAGCTTGCGCCCGCCGGTCAGGCTTGAAAACAGTGTGTTACAAGATTATTTTAAACACGTGTCCACTCCCGTCCTTTGCCGCCATTTCCTGAGGTTATTGGCCGGGGTTTCATGCTTTTCTTTAGCGGGCGCCGGTGCCAGCACAATTGATTCGACCTGGTACGAACGTTCCTGGCAATCCGGGGATGGTTTGCCGGATAACAGTGTTTCGGGGATTGCCCAAACTCCGGACGGTTATCTCTGGGTGGCCACGGCCGGCGGCTTGAAACGGTTCGACGGCGTGCGTTTCCAGGAAGAATTTCCCCTGACCAGCCTGGATGGCGTGCCCGAACACGTTGTTCGCGCCATGTATCTCGATAAACAGGGCCGCATTTGGCTGGGCATGGATCGCGGGCCAATCGTCTGCATTGCCCCCGAAGACGCCCAGGTTTTTACCAATGTTCCGGATGCGCGTGCCGCGGCGATCACGGAAGATTCTGACGGGGCCATTTGGGTGACCTATGTGGATGGCGGGTTGACCCAAATCAAAAATGGCCAGGCCGCGGTTTTTAATGATGCCAGGGGCTGGCATGCTGTCGGTACTACTTTTCTGGCTAGCGACAACGAAGGGCGGTTGTGGTTTGCCAATCGCAACCAAGTGGGCATTTATCAGGACGGCAAATTTCAAACCCTGCTCAAGCTGGCCCAGCCCGTGCGATGCCTCGGGCAGCGCCACGAAGGAGGAATTTGGATTTGTACGGGCCGCCGGTTGATGAGCTACGAAGAAGGGGGCGAGCCTAAACCATTTAGCCGGCTGCCTGCCGAGCCAAACAGCATCCTGGGGACCGCGCTTTTTGAGGATCGTGATGGCGCTGTATGGGTCGGAACGTCGGCGAATGGGCTGTTCCGTTGCGCCGGCACCAATGCGGTGCAGGTGCCGACGTCCAGTTCGGAAATTACCTGCCTGACGCAGGACCGTGAAGGCAACCTTTGGGTCGGCACTGACAGCGGAGGCCTGGACCGGGTGCGGCCGCGCATTATCGAACTTTTAGGAACGGAAACCGGCCTGCCGTACGAAAGTGTGCGTTCGGTTTGCGAAGATACGTCGGGTGCGATTTGGGTGGCCACGAGAAACGGTATCCTGGCCAGTTGGCAAAATAACACCTGGAGTCTCCTGCCGAGTACCAATGAGCCGGCAGGTTATTTTTCCTGCGTCGCCGCCGATCCGCAGGGCGGATTATGGATTGGGACCCGCGACCACGGCTTTTATCATTTGAAAGGCGGCCAGTACCAGAACTGGCAGCAAACTAACGGTCTTTCCAGTGATGATGTGCGTTGCTTGATGGAAAGTTCCAATGGAGATCTTTTCATCGCCACGGACACACCGCCCCGGCTCCAGCGATTGCATGATGGCCAATTGCATCCGTTAAAAGCGCCTGCCCAAACACGGTCCATTCGCGCATTGACGCAGGATGCCACCGGGAAGATTTGGGTGGCCAGCGCTGATGGGCGTTTG
>DATJXK010000288.1:0-21419 GCA_035500235.1 Pseudomonadales bacterium
CCCATCCGCTGACCAAAAACTGTCACCCATCCGCTGACCACATGCCTCTCCGAGCGCGCCGCTAAAAAAGGCTGAAACTCCGGCGGTTGCAGACCGCCGCTCATCATTCGGGTTTGTGATAATAATCCGGCCGAAACACCCATTTCCAATCTTCCGGACGCTGGCACAGCCCTTTGCGGACAGGATTCGCAAGGATATAACTGGTCTTTTCGTTTAACTGATGCTCGTCCCGCAAGCGATGGTCAAAGAAATCACGCTGCCATTGGACATTATATTTTACGGCAACATATCGTTTCCAGTCGGCCATCGTCGTTTTCATGCCCGGCTCGCGGGGAAAGGCTATAATGGCGTGCAAATGGTCAGGCATCAGAAGACAGAGACGACAATGCCAGATGAATTTTTCATGATTATGAATAACAGCAGAGAGAACTTGCTTCCCCACGTCCGGCTGGCAAAGCTGGTTCCTTCCCGGCGGCTGACATTTGATGGTAATGAAAAACCAACTTCCTTCGGCGACCCATTGCGGTATTGCATGCGGCAGGCGTTTACGGACCGGCAAATCCATGTATCCAAATTAATGAAATCAATTGGGAAATGCCAGAGGCGGTAAACCGCCGTGAATACACTTTTTCTTTCGGCGCGCTCGGAGATCGCGCCCTACCTAAACCACTGTGAACAACCAGGAGTCAAGTTTCGGTTGCCAAAAGTGGATGATTGATGGAAGGCCGTTTGGGAACGGACCCGCTGGAGCGTATCCCTGCGGCAACTCACTTTTTCCGGCGGACCAGAAGCATGAGAACCGGCCCCAGGCAGGCAAGGGCCAAAACGCCAGGTTCAGGGACCGGCGTAGATAAAGTAAACGATTCAGCGCCGATGCTTTCGTAGAATGAACCGTTCTCATACAGGGCGGCTGTCGAATTTGGGCCGTTATTTTCGTCCCAAAAACCGTCTTGTCCACCAGGAGTTTGGGCATTCTGCATTTCAAAATAATAGGTGCCGGGAGACAGCGAGACACTGGAAATGGAAAACGTCTCAGAATAAACGCTAAAGTGCCCAGAAATGGCAGTAGTGATGAAAGTACTCGTGGGATTAAGCGCCGTTCCAGAGGCCAGGGTGGAACCAAATGGGCTGCTGGCGATAGCCCAGTTCACTGAAGTGAGCGTGTCTCCGGTCGCCAACCACGAGCCAAAAGTAACGTTACCGATGGTTGCAGGCTGAGACAAAGTAAAGGAATCGGCCACTCCAAAATTTCCGTTGATCGCCCAGCCGGTAAGCGTCCCGTTAATCGGTCCCGTCGTGAATACCGTCGATTGCGCCCGCGTCCCGGCAGAGGAGCAGAAAAGACACAGAGCCAGCCCGGCCGTCATTAGAAGATATTTCATATTTGGCGCTCTTTATTTGGATAACATTCAACGATTGCCCGCACATCACTTCATCACATGACCTGTCGAATTTGTCAACCGGATTGAGGTTCAATTTTCGGACATTGATATTATTTACGCATAACGGCCTTTGGCGCCACGTGAACAACGAGGAGTCAAGTTTCGGTTGCCAAAAGTGGATGGCTGATGGTTTATAGTTGATGGCCGGTCTTGTTCTTTGAAATGATGTCTGCGCTTGCGCAGCAAGCCCAATCGAAAGCCCCGTACGGGGCGGCACATTTGTAGCCCCGGGATGGGACGCGTCCCTTTAACCCGGGGTAAAAGGCCCAAACAATCCATCCATATCCGCGCGAACGGGCGAGTCTGAGAGCATATCTCCGAAGGCAATTAGGCATATAAAGGTAATTAAAGGTGAATGAAGCCTATTCAAGGGTTTTTCAGAAAAAAAAAAGATTCTTTAAGTTCGTTTTGGGGCTGAATGAACAGTGCCAGCCCAATTAACCCTGGCCGGTGGATTAACCCGGAAACCAAACCAAAAACAAACCGATTATGGCCGAAAATTCTAATCGACCCTTGATTAGGTTGAGACGCCCTCACTGCTTTTCAGCGCGTGGCGGTTTTGCGGGCGCCTGCTTTGGCGAAGACGATGTACATGTTGGACGTGTTGAATTGGTTGCCGGCGGCGTTGGAGCTGAGGGTCAGGCTCTCGTCCGCCTGCAGGTGCCGGGAGTAAAGTTTCATCGAACGGCCGTTGACGGTGAAGATGGAGGTAGTGGGATGAAACTGGCTTTGCAGCCAGCCCGGCAACGGCAGCGAGGCATCGTACGCGACGTAAATCATGGTGCCGGCCTTGGCCGCGAATTGCATCAGGTCGGCGGCGGAATAGATATTGTCTTCCTGGGCGGACTGGACCCAATCGGCGCCGATGAGCCGGGGCGGCAGGTTTTCAAAATGATAATCGCGGTCGCAATAGACATTCTTGCCGTTCGAAGCGTCGGCCTCGACATGGACGAGGGACGTCGGCCCGCTGTAGCTGAAATTCTGGATGAAATGGCGCCCGCCCGCGACATTCACGGACTCGGCGGTAACGGTCATGGGCGGCGTGGCCGCGGCGAGGACGCTCCAATCCTCGTGCGTTTTCGCCAGGGCGACGGCCGGCATCGCGGGCATGGTGGTCGCGTAACCATCGGCGACGGCGAACTTGTGCGAGGGAATGACGATCGTGGCCGGTTTCAATCCGGCGCACGTGGCGGTGACTGAAACATCGCCGGGCGCAAGGATGGAGCGGACGGCGACGCGGTTAATGCCGTCTTCGAGGAGCAAATGCTGCTGGCCGATGGAGCCGGGCACGCCGCTGTTGTAACCGCCGCGCCAGATGGCCGGGCCTTCGCATGAAAAATCGACGCGCTCGCGGAACGTCGGGCAGCGCTCACCCTTCGCGTCAATGGCTTCGACATCAATGAGCGCGATGTCCGAGCCGTCCGCCTGCAAACCATCCGGCCCGGTCATGGCCGTCAGGCGCAGGGCCATAGGTTCGCCGGCAGTGGTGATGGCATCAGTCGCCGCGACCGCGCCGTTGTTAGAGGCGACGGCTTTGATTACGCCCGGGGCAAAGGCCACGTTCGTAAACGTGAAAAGATAATTGTCCGATTTCACGCCGTGGCCGAGCGAGGTGCCGTTCACAAAGAGTTCCACATTCGAGCAATTGGAGGTGACATAAATGGTTTTATGGGTGCCGGCGGGATAATTCCAATGGCCGATGATATGGACCTGCGGATCGTCGCGGAACATGGTTTGGCAGACGTAGTAGGCTTCCTTGGGGAGGCGCACGCCGTCTACTTCGCCGCTGGCGCGCGAGACTTCGGCGCGGTTGCGGCCGCCGCTGGTGCTGTCGGAAAAAATCCAGTTGGCGCCGCCGGAATGGCTGGAGGCGCCGACCTTGTCAACGTATTGGCTGACCTGGTCCACGGCATATTGTTCGGCGGTCAAATCGTAGGTCTCGCCCCGGGCTTGCGGGTAGCCAAAATCCGGCGGGGTGTAATCATCCCATTCGCCGCGTGGGGATTCTTCGCGGTCGTATTCGCCTTCCACGACCGGCAGATGGGAGACTTCATGGCTGCCCTCGGTGCCGATGGTAATGTCCATGTATTGGCCGGTGGCGTCGTCCGCCCGGCGATGCGAGTAGGCGCGTCCGCCATGCGGATCGTATTGCACGAAATATTGGCGCAACTGGTCGGCGTGTTCCGGCGTGACTTTTTGGTTGCCGCCTTCCCAAATGAGAATGGAAGGATCGTTACGATAGTAAATGAGCACGTCGCGAAATGCGTCCGCGCGAATCTGCCACGGACCGCCGACGGTATCGGACTCGCCATCCACGCCGGGCTGGTCGGTGATGAAGCCGAGTTCATCGCCGGCATGGATCATGTCCGGGCCGGCAGCGCAATGTCCCCAGCGAATGAAATTGCCGCCCGCATCTTTCATCAGTTGGAGGGTATAAAAGTGAATCCAATCCGGTTGCGCGGTCCCGAGGCCGGGCCATTCGTCGGTGGGACGCTGTCCCCAGCCGTGCAATTTCACGTGATGGCCGTTGATGGAAAATCCGGTGTTAAAGTCCCAATGCACGGTGCGCAGGCCGAGGGGAATTTCGCTGGTGTCCACGGCCTTGCCATCGGCATCCACCGAACAAACGACGCGATAAAGATAGGGATAATCCGGTTCCCACAATTGGGGATTCTTAATCGCGCCGGAAAAATTGAACTGCTTCTGCTGGCCCGGGGAAAGTTCTCCATCCTGGCTCAACGTCAGGACAGTTCTGCCATCGGCATCCAATACGTTGACTGTCACTTTAATTTTCCCGGCCGTCGAACGGCCGTTCTGGACCGGCACTTCGATGCCGATAGCGGCAGACGCATCGGATATTTCGGTGGCATAGGCATAGGGGCCGGCAGTCTGGAGATAATCGTAAAGCGGCAGGGAAATGTGCAGCGGGTCGGTCACATACAACCGCACATTACGATAAATGCCGCCGAGCGGCGGATGCCATTGGGGATTGTTCCAGGGAATTTGGTCGGCCTGCACCTGGCTGGCATCCGCAGGCATCGTAGCATTGATCTCCTTTTCATAACTGGACAAGAGGACGGCAGAACTGCTGACGGCCCCGGCCTCATGGCTAATCATGAAACGATTGTCACACATGACGGCGAGGACGTTGGGCTTGTCGAATTGGAGGTAGGGCGTCAAATCAAACCCGAAGGGAACAAAACCGTTTTTGCAGGTGCCGAGCAAATGGCCATTGAGATAGACTTCGGCGACCTGGCGGACGGCTTCGAATTCGACGTAAACATTTTTGCCGCGGGCCGAGTCCGGGAGGGTAAATGTTTTGCGGTACCACGTGCGCCCGGACCATTCGTTGGTTTCGCCCATCATCCGGCCGGGAGAAATATCGTTGAACGAATCCGTATCGTTGAAAGTGTGCGGCGTGGAAACGGTGGTCCAACCCGAATCATCGAAGGCCGGTTCCTGCGCGCCGGAGGGGTCGGCTTTAATAAATTTCCAGTCCGGATTAAAATTCAGCACGAGCCGTTCCTGGGCAAACAGGTTGACGGCAGGAAACAAAAAAACCAAAGCCCAGGAGATACAAAAATATCGTATCACGAGGGACGTGATATGCCTGTTTCGACAATGGAACATTTCTCCCCTAATTTTGCCGGAAAGGCGGTCCGCCGCTAGATGAACATTCGTTCTACCCCCGCCTAAAGCGGGTTATGCCCAAAACAGCACAAGCAGGACCAGCTCCACACTTTCCGCCAATACTCATGAGCCCTTCTAATGGACTCCAGCCATAACGCGAACTTTTAAATGACGCAATATAAGTCGCTTTAAAAATGGCGGACAGCTCTTTAAACAAAAATCCTACGTATATAATTCTATGAACGAATGTTCTATGGACTGGGCGGGCGCGAATATGAGATTTTAGGGAAGATTGCCCAAAGTATACGCAGAACAGCTGTCGTCATCTACCACAACGATATGAAGAAAATGCTTAACCTCCGCTACCCCATCACCGCCATTCTTACTGCCCTGGTTTCAGGTACGCTTGCCCATGCGGCAACCTACAATTGGACGGGTGCAGATTCGGCGTCGTCCATGAACTGGAACGACAATAACAACTGGTTACCCGGCACAGGCTTTCCCGGTTCCGGCGCGACCGCCGACACGGCCATCTTCGGCGATACCGGCGGGTCCGGTGCGGCGACCACCGTTAACAACGTGGTCAACGTAAACACGGCAGTTTCGACTTTAACTTACACGAACATAACGAGCGGAGTTTGGCAGGTCACAGATATCCCGGCGGGAATCAGTTTGTCAGCGACGAACGTAAATATCGGCGGATTGACCAACGCTGCCAGCGTCGTGGACATGGCGATGACGGACGGCGGCACCTTCAATGTCTACAGCAACATGAATGTGGGCTACGACGGCTCCTCCGCCAATTCGGTATCCACGATGAATTTAGGCGGCCTGAGCAACTTCATCTACAGCGCGAGCGGCGGGACCATCAAGCTGGGCATCAATAATTACAGCATTGTTAATTGTACCCTGGCGGGATCGAGCAACAACATCGTGGCCGCGACGATTGACGACAATATTTTCGCCGCCAGCAGCAGCAGCACCGGCTCAACGACGCTGGGCGGAGGGACCAACAACATCAGCGTTGGCACGTTTGATATGGCGTACGGCAGAAACACTACGACACTGGCATTTCCCGCGGGCAGCGCCGGCGGCCTTTCGTTGACGGCGGCCAATGTTGAATTGGGCTACCATAACACCTCCGGTTCCGGTAGCCATGCGGCAGGCGCGTTTGCGCTTGATGGAGGCACGGTCAATATCAAGGTACAGAACCTCGTGCTGGGCCAATCCGGCAGTGGGCCTACCGGCACTTCATACGGGCAGGGCACTGTCTCGTTTGATACGGGGACGATGTACGCCAGCAATATTTCCATGGCGATAAACGTCGGCGCCACTGCCAGCAGCGGAACCGTCTATGCCCAGGGCATCGGACAAATCAACGTAGGCAGCGCGACGAGTTCCGCTAATCCCACATTGTATGTGGGCGCCGGCGGTTTATCGCTGGTGACGCAAACCAACCTGACGGCCTCGACGGCATCCACAGGTACGCTGGCGATTACCAACGGAACAGTGATATGCAGCAACAGCATCGTCAAATCAACCGCCGCGGGCTTGGGTACGGTCAATCTGCAGGGCGGTTCCTTGAACATGGTTTCCGGGAATATCGGCACCTTTGCGAATCCCATCGACAACTTGATTTTTGATAATGGAACCATCCATTTGAACGTGAACGGGAACAACAGCGCGGTTTCGACGGCAGTCATTAACGGCCTGGCTGTATCTGCCAGCGGCGCGACCATTACGATTGATTCCGTCATTAATGTCAGCGGCCTGGTGACTATTCCTCTTATCAATTATACCGGTACCAGCCCAATGAGTGGACTCACATTGGCGCCCATCGCAGGATACACCGCCAGCCTGGTGGATAACGGATCCGGATCAATCACCCTGCAAATCCAGCCGGCCGGTTTAAGCATTGCATCGCTGCTTTGGGTGGGCACACCCGGCGGCGCCTGGGATATCAAGATTACGCCTGATTGGCAGAACCTGAACGGAGGAGGTTCCGCTACCTACACCAACCAGGACTTAGTGGCCTTTGATGACACCGCGGCCAATGCCAATGTGACCCTGAATACCAACGTGACCCCGGGTTCGCTGGCGTTCACCAACAGCAGCAAGAATTATGTTATTTCGGGAACGGGCAGCATCCATGGCGGGAACCTGACTTTGTCGAAGAACGGCAGCGGATCTCTGACCCTGTCGGAATCGGGCGGTGACAGTTTCGGCGGCGGCGTGGCTATCAATGCGGGGACGGTTATTTTGGATGATTTGACCAATTCCATTTCAGGCGGAGTGGGGATTGCCAGCGGCGCTACCCTGCAGATCGGCAGTAACGATGTGGCGGGCAATTTGCCGTCCGGCGCGATCAGTGACAATGGTTCACTGATTTTTAACCATTCGAGCGGTGTTACCGATACCGTGGCATCAGCGATCTCAGGCAATGGCTCGCTCACGTTGAGTGGAAGCGGCACTGTGGCGCTGACTGTTTCAAATACCTACTCGGGAAATACGGTCATCAGCGGCGGCACGCTGGCATTAGTTGGCTCGGGTGCGGTGGCCAGCAGCGCGAATGTGAATATCAGCCATGCCACACTGGACCTATCAGGGTTGTCCGGTTCCGCCCTGCCGATATTTTTGCCGAACAATTCCTCCCTGAATAATGCCACACTAACAGTGGGCCTGGCCAACCAGCAGCCGGTGATCACCGCCAATGAATTCAGCTTAAACGGCACGATCACGATCAATGTTACCGCCCTCCCGCCCATCGCAAGTTATCCCACGACCATCCCCGTGGCCCAGGCGGCCTTTGGCATTGGCGGGACCTATACGCTGGCACAGGGTAATCTTGGCGGTTACACCGGCAGTTTCAGCACCACGCCAGACCATAGCGAAATTTTGTTAACACTTACCAGCGGTCCGATCAGTACGCGCTCATCGGTCATTTGGAACGGGACCAACGGCGTTTCGCAAAATATCAATTGGTCCACGGCCATTAACTGGGTGTTGCCCGGCGCACCAACACCGGCGGACAATGTCGACTTTACGGCCAACGGATCAGCAGCTTTCGGATCGCCTTACAATGACATTGGACAGGGCCCAGGCGGTGTTACCGGTTCAGGCAATATCACCAGTTTCGTGGATAACAACTTTACCATTGGAACCCTGACTTATACCAACCTCAGCACGTTCCAAAACACGATGATCGCCAGTGGCGACTCTCTCAATGTCATCAGCAACGGCAGCCTGACGGTAGGCAGTGGCACCGTGGATTTTGGCGGGGGAGTAACGACGGTGGCAACCATCGGCGGGGCAACGGGCACCTTGAATGTCAATAATACGAACGGGACACTCTTCATCGGCCAGGGAAGCGCGGCCACCGCCGGCCAGCAGGCGACGCTGGACTTGTCCGGCCTGGGCACATTTAACGCCACGGTAAGCCGCGTGCTGGTAGGTGTCGGCAGCGGAAGCGAAGGCATTTCGTTGGGCCGCTTGAGCGGTGTTTTGTACCTGGCGCAGACCAATGATATTATCGCTTCAATCGCGGTCACGGGCTCCGAAAGCGGTGACACGGCTGCCAATGCCGAAGCCTTTGACATCGGCGATGCTGATGGCAATAACAGCACTGCTGCCTCCGCCCTGTATTTGGGGCAAACCAACGCAATTTTTGCGGATGCCATCGCGGTAGGAAGGCAGAAAGAAGCAGCGACGATGGAATTCAATGTGAATTACACCGGCAATAACACGGCTTATTTCCGCGGAGCCAGCACCAACGCAGTAGGCACCTGGAGCATCGGCGATGGCGTGGTCAACAGCGGTTCGGGTGAGAACGCAAACGGAACCTGTGATTTCACCACCGCCAGCGGCGGCAGTGACGGGTATGTCAACGCCCTGGTGGGCACGATGTACGTGGGCCGGGCGGCGAATAATACGAGCGGCACCGGAACTGTGAACGGCTTATTGAGCCTGGATAACGGCATCATCAGCGCCGGCACGCTGTTTATCGGCAATCAACCGACGGCGGTGGCAAAGACCGTTACCGGAACGGTCAATGTCAACACCAACAGCACATCGGGAGTGAACGGCACATTATCGGTCAGTGGTGCGATCAACATCGGCATCACTGCCACGGGCGGCACGGCAGCCACAGGCGTCCTGAATATTGGCGGCGGGACGGTTACCGCAGGGACGATTGTTTGTGGCGGCACCAGCACCATTGCCCTGGGCAATGGTACACCGATGGGCACGCTCATCGTGACCAACACCATTGGCGCCCCGGGCGCGCCATTGACCACGCTGACCTTGAATGGCGGCTTGCTGCAATTAAGCCCTGTCAATGGGGCAACTAACATTGTGGCGACCACCGTCACGATCAGCGCGCGCACCGTCATAAACATTGCGTCGGTGGGCACCTCCGTTGGCGGTCCCCTACAGATTCCCCTCATCAGTTACACCGGCACGGATCCCGGCATCGGCAACCTGGCCGTCGGGACGATTCCTACCGGATTTAGCGCGGCCTCGTTCTCCGATAACGGAGCCGGGCTTATTTCTTTGAAGATTACGGCGCCACCCCTGCTCACGTGGGTGGGTGCGGTCGGCACGACGCTTAACAGCAGTTGGGACATCGGCACGACTCCTAATTGGGCGGCCGGTTCGACCTTTGCGAACAATGACCTGGCGCTGTTTACGGATACGGCGAGCAACGGCGTGGTTAATCTCACGACTGTTCTCTCGCCTGACAGCACCACGGTCAGCAATAACACACTGGCTTATACGTTTAAAGGTAGCGGCAATATTGCCGGAAACATCTTAACCAAACAGGGCACCAGCTCGTTGCTGATTGACAATAGCGGAGCAAACAACTTCAGCGCGGTCAGCATCGCAGGTGGCATCGTGCAGGTGGGTAATAATGATGCCAATGGCAGCCTTGGTTCGGGCACCATTACGGACAACGGTTCACTGGTCTTTGACCAGAACATCAACACCGCAGTGGGTAATGTTCTTTCCGGTTCCGGATCATTGGTCCAAATCGGTACGAATGTCGTTACGTTAAGCGCGGCCAATTCCGGGTTCACCGGGACGATAGAAATAACGAACGGTATTCTGAATGTGACCACTGCCGCCGGGGTTGGTTCCGGCGCGGTCACTGTGGTAACGAACGGCGGCTCATTTGATGATAACGGCGTTTCGTTTAACACTGGCACGCACCCGGCGCTGGTTGTTTCGGGCACAGGCTATAATGGCCAGGGCGCCATCATTAACAATGGCGCGGCCCAAACGGCAGCCTTCAGTAACATCACCGTCACGGCCAATGTTACGCTGGGCGGTTCGAATCGCTGGGATATTCGCGCGGGAACCAGCAGTGCGGCATCGTTGAATGCGTATCCGCCGGGAAGTCCGTACTCGATTACCAAGGCCGGCTCAAATGAAGTGGCCTTGGTGAGTGTGGGTACGGTTGACGCCGGGTTGGGCAACATATACGTCCAGGGCGGCGAGTTCGCCATCCAGGATACTACCGCGCAGTTGGGTAACTCTGCCAGCAACCTTGTCGTCAGTTCGGGAGCCATCCTGGAATTGTACGCTACAACAATACCATTAAACAAGGTCATCACCCTGAACGGCAATGGTACCAGTGATTCGTTCAAAGTGGATAACGGAGCTGTGGGCGACAACGTCGTATCGGGCCCGATAACGTTGAACGGTAATTGCTACTTCGATATCAGCGCTGCCACGGTGGCATCGACGATTCAAAGTGTTATCAGCGGCACCGGCGGCCTCGATATGGTTGGACCGGGCACGCTTACGCTCACGGCTGCGAACAATTACACAGGCAACACCACGATCAATGCGGGCGTCCTGGCATTGAGCGGATCGGGTTCAATTGCCAACAGCCCGGTGATTACGGTCGCCGGTGGCGCAACATTCAATGTGTCGGCTATCTCAGGCTTCACGCTGGGAGTGAACCAGACGTTGGGGAACAATACATCCACAGGCGTGATCAACGGCAGCGTTGGCACCGGATCGGGAACGCTGGCGTTGACTTACGCCTTAGGCACACCATCGCTGTCAGTCACCAACGGCACGTTAACGCTGTCCGGCTCGACGGTGGTCACAGTCAATAACAACGGCGCCCAGTTAGGGACGGGCACGTACGCGATCATCACCAGCGGCACGGGAGGAACCATTGCCGGAGTAGCCCCGTCCTCGGTCACGGTGACTGGCAACGGCGCGGTGGGCGCGGCTTCGCTCTCGATCAGCGGGGGCGTGCTAAATCTCGTGATTGCAGCCGGGCCGCCTCCGCAACTGCACTTCACCAGTATTAACATCAGCGGCAACACGCTGACCTTTAGCGCCATTAACGGCACGGCCAATGGACCGTTCACATTGTTGTCGAGCACCAACCTGCTCCTGCCGGTCTCGCAATGGACGCCAGTCTTCACCAATGCGTTCGACACGAATGGGAAGGTCAATATGTCCACCAACGTGGTCAATCCACACATCCCGAACGAGTTCTATCTCATCGAGACGCCTTAACAGGCAGGAAGATACCGGCCGGCCTGCTGTGGAAAGACAGCAGGCCGGCAACCGGTTCAGTGATCGGTGGTTCGCGCTTTTAAATCTATGAAGTCCGCCTCTCTCAGAAATGCCCGGTCGCCCCAAACCGGCCGGCCATTTGCCGGTTCCGGCCGGCACTCAAACCGTTCCCGCGCTTTTACCTTAATTGAGTTACTCGTGGTCATTGCCATTATCGCCATCCTGGCCGCTGTACTTTTGCCGGTACTGGCCAGGGCAAAACAGCGCGCGGTACAAATCCAATGCCTGAACAACAGCAAAGAATTGACCATTGGCTTCATCGTTTACATCAGCGATAACAATGACGTGGAGCCCAGCGGGGCATCCGGGTCAGATTACGGGCCGCACCTGGAGGATTGGATTTACTGGCGTAATCCTACTCCCAGTCCTTATCCGGTGATCAATGGGGTGACCATGAAGCCCAGCTTAAGCCCAATCCTGGCGTGCATCGGGGGAACGGTGGGAACTACTAATTTGCTCCATTGTCCCATTGATACTGATAACAGTTATCGGACGAACCAGGGCATCGCAGCGGAAGGTTCCTCTTACGATTTTAGTTATGAGATGACCAGTTATAACCTGACCAGCGCGAATGTTAATTCAGGGCCGGCAACACTCATTTCCCTGGCCCCGGCGAATGTCCCCTACCGTTTCCGGGCTTCACAAATCAAGAACCCGGCGGGAAAAATCCTGGCACCCGAAGTACCAGCCACGCTTAAACGGGGCGATGCTCCGCCGCCGGACACGACTTTTTTCGCGGTTACCGGACGGTGGGAACCGTTTAAGAACGGTGGCGTGGCCGGTTCGGCGATCGATAACTGGCTGACATGCCGCCATAATAACCGGGCCAATTGCGGTTTCTGCGACGGTCACGCGCAATTGGAAACCTGGCAGTTTGGAACTAACAAACTGAATTCGCTCCCTTCCATGTAAATGGAAAACGTGCCGGTCGCTGCAAAATTTCATGGTAAAGAAAACCGTTTGCGAATGAATCGGCTTGCTACTCGCTGGGATTCTTGAGAGATATATGAGGTTGCGTGGAGAGATGGCCGAGTGGCTGAAGGCGATGGTTTGCTAAACCGTTATACGGTCAAAAGCCGTATCGGGGGTTCGAATCCCCCTCTCTCCGCCAGTCTTCGCTCTTAAATCCAAACAGAAGTTCGAGAGGTGGTAAACAAGCTTCGACCCGGCAAGCCAGCTTTTTCGCAGGATAAACACCGCATTCCCATTGCCCATTCGTAACTGCCTCTGTTATTTTCCCGCGGATGTCCAACGAGGCCACCGCAGCGCAACCGCCTTCCAAGGCGAAGATCTTTCTCCGCCGCCTGACTTCTACGGTGATTCTTTGGACGGTCATCATCGCGGCGCTGTTTTCGGGCAATGAATTGCTTTCCGACAGCGTTTTTGTCCTCGTCATTGTTTTGATTTCGGCTGTGGGATTGATGGAGTTTTATGGCATGGCGGAAAAGCGCGGGCTGGCCTGCTTCAAATGGTGCGGCCTGGTTGGGGGAATCCTACTGACGGCGGGGACGTTCTTTAACCTGACGGGGCACTTGGGCACATCGGGCTCTCCCGCGCGCGTCAATGATTTCGAAACGAGTTTCCTGATTTTGTTCGTGCTGGGCCTGTGCGTTCGCCAGCTTTTTTCCAAAAAAAATCCCAACGGCATCGTAGCGGTCTCCGTGACGCTGTTCGGCTTGATGTATGTGCCGTGGCTTCTGAATTTCATCCAAAAAATCAATTTCTTCCCGCATGTCGAAGGAAAATATTTCCTGATCTACTTTGTGCTGGTGACCAAGTTCAGCGATACGGGGGCTTATGCCGTGGGGTCGCTCATCGGGAAGCATAAAATGATCCCGCGCATCAGCCCGGGTAAAACCTGGGAAGGCTTTGGCGGGGCGATTTTTGTCTCAACCGTTTCCAGCCTGATTTTTGCCCAGGTCTTTCGCAATCACATGTACGGCATGAACTGGGTGCACGCGCTGATCCTGGGGGTGGTGCTGAGTTCCACGGCGGTGATTGGGGATTTGATTGAATCGCTGTTCAAGCGCGAGGCGGGGTTGAAGGATTCCGGAAAGTTTTTCCCCGGCATTGGCGGGATTCTCGACTTACTGGACAGTTTATTGTTTAATGCACCCATCATGTATCTGTATTTACGGCATATTTTGACCAACCCGAATTTGCCACATTCGTAGAATGAAGAACGTCGTATTACTCGGTTCCACCGGTTCCATTGGCACCAGCACGGTCAAAGTCGCTGAAGATTTGCCGGACCGGATTCGCCTGTTGGCGTTGGGTGCGGGAAACAACTCTAAGCTGCTGCTGGAACAAGCGCAAAAGCACAAGCCTGTAGCCGTTTCCATTTTTGATCCGGCCAAAGCCAATGAACTCAAAAATACTCTTAATTCCGGAACGCGCGTTTGCAGCGGTGAAGAAGGATTGATTCAACTGGCCACGCTGCCGGAAGCGGACATTGTTTTAATCGCGATTGTGGGAACTGCCGGGCTTAAGCCCGCGCTGGCGGCCATTCGCGCGGGCAAAGACATCGCCATCGCGTCCAAGGAAATTCTCGTGATGGCTGGCGAAATTGTCATGAGCGAGGCGCGCAAACACGGGGTCCGGGTCCTGGCCGTGGACAGCGAGCATTCGGCGATTTTTCAATGCCTTGACGGGAAGCCGCCGGCATCGGTTCGCAAGCTGTGGCTGACGGCCAGCGGCGGGCCTTTCCGGGACAAAACCAAGTGGCCGAAAGAAAAATTTTCTGACATCACGGTGGCCTGCGCGCTGAAACATCCGTCGTGGGTAATGGGAAAAAAGATTACGATAGATTCGGCCACGCTCTTCAACAAAGCGCTGGAAATGATTGAAGCACGCTGGCTGTTTGACATTGAAATGGCGCGCGTAGCAGTGGTGGTGCATCCCCAGAGCGTGGTGCATTCGATGGTGGAATATGTGGATGGTTCCATCGTCGCTCAATTATCCACCCCGGATATGTGCCTGCCGATTCAATACGCGCTGACGTATCCTGATCGCGCGGCAAATGGCCGGGTGCAAACCAACTTTGCCAAGCTTGGCCAATTGACATTTGAGGAGCCGGACGTCGAGCGTTTTCCGGCCATCGAATTGGCCCGGCGAGCCGGGGAAACCGGCGGAACGCTCCCGGCGGTATTGAACGCGGCGAACGAAGTTGCGGTCGAAGCATTTGTGGGGCAGAAGATCCATTTCCCGCAAATCACGGAAATCGTTCGTCGCACGATGGATGCGCATAAAGTCGTATCGCACCCGTCGCTGGAGCAAATTTTGGAGGCGGATGCCTGGGCGAGGAAAAAGGCGGCGGAATAATAGGCTGATATGGCACGGGATTGGCTTTATTTTTAAGCCGTTGTGGAACTGAAATTTACTGCTATACTGGTGGAACCTGAATTTACATGAGCATTTTTCATTACATTTTCATCGGGTTGGAAGTGGTCCTGCTTTTTAACCTGCTCATCGGTGTCCACGAACTGGGCCATTTTCTGGCTGCGAAATGGCGCGGGCTGAAGATTGAGCGGTTTGCGATTTGGTTCGGCAAGCCCATCTGGAAAACGAAAATTGGCGGCGTTGAATATGCCCTGGGCTGGATTCCCGCCGGCGGTTATGTGGCGCTGCCGCAAATGGCCACGATGGAAGCCATCGAAGGCAAGAGCGGTACTCCCGTGGAGCAACTGCCGAACGTTGCGCCCCTGGACAAAATCATCGTCGCAATTGCCGGGCCCCTGTTCAGTTTTTTGCTGGCAGTCTTTTTTGCGGTGATTGTTTGGCAGGTTGGCCGGCCGACCATGCAAAGCGACAATACAACCCAAATCGGCTGGGTGGATCCCCACGGTCCGGCAGCAAGAGGCGGGTTAAAGGCAGGTGATGTGATTTTATCCATTGACGGATATCCCGTAAAAAATTTCCAGCCTTCGGCTAACGCTTCAGACAGCGTTAAGTGGCGCATTATCACAAGCACCGGGACAAATATAGCGGTCAAATATACACGCGATGGAAAAGAAATGCCCGTGGCTTATATTGTGCCGACCAATGTGCCCACGTTGTGGTACGAACGCAGATCCCTCAGGCAAATTTTTGTAGATGGAGCAAATCCGGCATTGATTTCACAGATCGCCAGCAATAGTCCGGCGGATCGTGCGGGATTGAAAAAAGGCGACGAGATCATCGCATTGGATGGACAAAAAATCTACAGCCCCGATAGCGTCGACTATGCGCAAATGATCATGAGCAATGGGCCGGTCAGGCCCATGAAGTTGACCGTTCGCCGCAACAATGACCAATTTACCAAAACTTTGACGCCGGAAGTACCATTTAAACCAACAAACAGTTTTCCCATGCTGGGGATTATGGAATGGCAGGAAGGGACGAATACCTTGCTCGATCATCCCACCCCATTCGATCAAATCCAGTCCAGCATTGGTATGATTTTTGCCACTATCCAGGCGATTACCTCTCCTAAAAGCCATATTGGCGTTCAACAGCTCGGCGGTGCGGTGATGATCGTTCGCGTCTATAGCAATTTGTTTCAGGATGAGGACGGCTGGCGGCGTGTTTTGTGGTTTAGTGTGATTTTGAACGTGAACCTTGCCTTGCTTAATATGCTGCCACTGCCGGTATTGGATGGCGGGCATATTGTGCTTTCGTTGATTGAATTTTTACGCCGCCGCCCCATTAGCGCAAAGGTCTTAAATAATATCCAAAGTGGTTTTGCCATGCTGCTCATCGGTTTTATGCTATATATCGCCTTTTTTGATACCAGCGATTGGGTACGCAGCGCGCACGACCATGAACAGCAAGTGATTTTTGCGCCCGCGAAATAAGATTTGCGGGCGATTGGATTCGGAATTGAAGGAAATTCCGAACTTGAAACTTTCAATATTCAACTGGACACTATAACCGTGCGTTATTGCGAGTCTCCATTTTTTTATCAACGGCGTGCGACGCGGGAAATTGTCGTGGGGGATCCCGCGCGTGGCGGCGTGATTATGGGCGGCAACCATCCAGTCGTGAAGCAATCCATGCTGACGTGCGATACGATGGACACCGCGGAATGCGTCCGGCAAACCCTGGAACTGGTGGCGGTGGGCTGCCAATTGGTGCGCATCACTGCGCCGACGGTCAAAGACGCGGCGAACCTGCAAAATATCGTCAGCGAACTGCGCGCGCAAAACTGCCAGGTGCCGATCGTGGCGGATATCCATTTCAAGCCTGAGGCTGCGATGGAAGCGGTCAAATGGGTGGAAGTCGTCCGGGTGAATCCCGGCAATTACGCTGATAAAAAGAAATTCGCCATCAAGGAATACACCGATGAGGAATATGCGGCGGAACTGGAGCGCATCGAAGAGGCTTTCACACCGCTCGTGCTCGAAGCAGTAAAATTGAAACGCTGTCTGCGCATCGGCACTAATCACGGTTCCCTGAGCGACCGCATCATGAACCGCTACGGCGATACGCCGCTGGGCATGGTGGAAAGCGCGCTGGAATTTGCCCGCATCTGCCGCAAGCAAGATTTCCATAATTTCAAGTTCTCAATGAAGTCGTCCAATCCCAAGGTGATGATTGAATGCTATCGCCTGCTGGTAGCGCGCCTGGATGAACTGGGCCCGGATTGGAATTATCCCATTCACCTGGGCGTGACTGAAGCCGGCGAGGGCGAGGATGGCCGCATCAAAAGTGCCATTGGCATCGGCTCACTGCTCTGCGATGGACTGGGCGATACCATCCGCGTTTCGCTCACGGAAGATTCCCCGCGCGAAATCGAAGTCTGCACTGATTTGCTGGCGCAAATCCCGCTTTTGACTACGCGAGCGAACGGCAGCAAACTCGAGGCCGCGTGGCCGTTTGATCCATTTCATTTCGAACGCCGCGAAACACCGGCGATCGAACTGAATGACACCATTCATTGCGGCGGAGAACAGTTGATTCGCGTCGTCGTCACACGCGCGACGTGGGACAAAGTCGCGCCAAAAATCCGGCCCAAGGACGACGTAAAACCCGAGGCGGTCTATGAAGAATTAAACATCGCCGAAATTGATCCCACGGAAAATTTTGACGTTAATTGCGACACTCAATTGGTGACCGTTAAGGATGGTGTGAAATTGCCGGCTATCGCGGCGTTTCGCTTGCTCGCAGCCAAACTAAAAAGCCTGGGGCGCAACAACCCGATTTTGCTTAAGGATTGCCTGGCATTTGAACCGGTCCCGCTTGAACCGAAAATTGCCCTGCTGCGCGCGTCGGTGGTCATCGGCTCGCTGCTGGCAGACGGGATTGGCGATGCCATTTTGGTCCGCGGTGAATCCGGCGGGGGACAATCTTTGCGGCTGGCGTATAACATTTTACAGGCGGCGGGCTGCCGCTCCTTTAAGACGGATTACGTGGCCTGTCCCAGTTGCGGGCGCACACTTTTCAACCTGCAAACCGTCACGGCCCGCATCAAGGCACGCACGGAGCATCTTAAGGGCGTGAAGATTGCCATCATGGGCTGCATCGTAAATGGGCCTGGCGAAATGGCTGATGCGGACTTTGGTTATGTGGGCGGTGCGCCGGGAAAGATTAACCTTTATGTCGGCAAAACGCCGATCAAGTTCAACATTCCCGAAGGCGAAGCCGTCGAACGCCTCGTGGATTTGATTCGCGAGCATGGCAAATGGGTTGAACCGGAAAGCCAGGAACAAAAGGTCGCCCAGCCGGCTTAAATTTTTTGACTGTAAAACCATGAAAACATGTGTAAACCCGGATAAGCTGGAGGTGAATCATGTCGGCAGAATTACAAGTCATTCGCGCGAGTGAATTCGTTTGCCTGGATGCCAACGAGCATCTGGATTTTGAGGCCAGCAAGAAGGCGCTGCAGGAACTGGCCCTGGCGTGCCGTAAACGGGGACTGGACCGCGCCCTCCTGGATTTACGGGGATTGCCCGTGCTGGCCAAGCCACACTTTAATCCTAAAGAGGTAAGCGAGTTGGCGGGAGCATTTAGCGACGCGGGTTTTACCGGGCAGCAACGTTTGGCTATTCTTTACGAACACGATGTCTACGGCATCATCCGGGATTTTATCAAGTTCAGCCGCCAACGGGGATTGCAAACCGAGGCATTCCAGGAATACGAAAAAGCCACCAACTGGCTTTCCGGAAAACAGGGAGAGGACACCGAAGTGCGGCGAGCGAGCGAAGTGACCATTGCAAAGCGCAAAGCAAAAAAGCAATCGACAACACAGGCAACTCCCCGCACAACCACGCCACCAAAGCGCGCGCAGCATTAAGTTTCGCCGACACGCTGATTCGACCTATTTCCCAAAGGGCCGTTTGACAAAAAAGCAAACGGGCCTAGGTTTTGGAAGCGCCGGAGAGAATTTTAATTTTCACCGGCCAAAACCAAAAGGAGTGAAAGGAGATCGGTATGAAAACGAGCGCAAATGTCCAGGACCTTCAGAAGGCCATCACCTTTTTCGAGAACAAAATAGCGTTTACCACCGGCCCCATGGAACTTTCCCATATGCTGGAATCGCACAGCGTCAACGTGATTGATGTTCGCGCGGCGGAAGATTTTGAGAAAGGCCACGTGCCCGGGGCGATTAACATGCCTAAAGGCTCGTGGGAAGATCCCCACGGACTTTCCCGCGAAAAAATCAACGTGGTCTACTGCTATTCACAGCAATGCCACCTTGCCGCCAACGCGTGCGCGATGTTCGCCGCAAAATGGTTTCCAGTAATGGAACTGGAGGGAGGTTTTGCAGCGTGGAAAGGCCACGAACTCGAGATTGAGCAGGGAAAGGAATCGCAAGCCCGGAAGGCGGCGTAACCCCGGGTCAATTTGGTTTATGAATCGCCATGTAAAGTGCGGTGGCGATGACCAGGTAAAGCATCACCGCAGCCACAGAGATAAGCCCGGTCCACACATAGCGAAGAACCGCGTTTTGAGTTTTCTGAAAAACTTTGTAATTGATGGCCGCGGCAGCGCCGCCCAATCCGCCACCAATGGCTCCACCGACAGCAACCATGATGAGCGGCCAGCCAATCCAGGCATACTGATACCAGGTTAACTTCGGCTTGGGTTGTTGGATGACGGGAAAGGGTGGTGGTGCTTCCGGCATAAGGAATCGTGTTAGGGTTTGGGGGTTCCGCATTTCCAGCACGAGGTAAATTGCGCTTCCGATTTTTCGCCGCATTTCGGGCAGATCCAGGGAGCGCCGGTGACCGGTGGCGGCGACTGCCAATCGCGTTTGATTTGTTCCGCTTCCGCCAGCCGGGCATCGTCCTCAATCCATAGTTCCGGCAGGGTTTCGCTCATCGGAATGCCCCCGGCGAGCTTAGATGATGCTTCGTTGCTGATGAAACAGGCGATGCCGGCGGCCTCGAGCATGTCTTTTAGCTCGGTGATTTCAACCAAATTGGGAGAGCTGAAGATGACTTTCATAAGATTGATTGGTTGATAGGAATGTGCCTGACGGCTTGCCACGGGGAAAGGCAGAAAATTATTGCATCCACATTTCGGGATGCGGCTGATGGTCGTAATTCCACATGGCGGCGGAATTGGAGGGATTGAAGAGGATCCACGGGCTGATGCTGGAGACATGGCCGTCGCACAAGAGGACGTTATAATTTTTCCCATGCCGCGGTGCGAAGGGCTCGGCGGCATACTCACTCGCATATGTGCCGCAACCCCAGGCATCGCTAGCCCCGGCACCGCCGGCTTTCATAAAAGAATCGCCGATGGCGAGCATTTGACTGGGCGCACTGAGTTGCGACGCAGAAATGGGCGAAACAAATTTTCCCTGGGCGTTTTTCCAAAATGAAACCGGGCCGAGACCCAAATATTCGTTGGTAGCGTCGGTCAGGCAGACGCCGGCAATGTTATAGCCATAGCTGCCCTGGCGATCGATGGCGCCCTTAATATATGGGCGGGTGATGGCACCCACATAGCCCGGACAGTGGAACGAGCGGTTGGTCCAGTTTTGGGAGTCGTACGGAAACAGTTTAGAAGACCAATAAACCAATCCAACAGCACGGCCACCTGCACCGTCGGCATCGCCATTGGATGGTCCGCCGGGGCCGAGGTAACGGGGATATTGGTCCTGGTTATCGTGGACATACATTTGCAGGGCATAGCCCATTTGACGCAGATGGTTTTTACAGCCGACCGTCCGCGAATAGCCCTTCGCCGCCGAAAGCACGGGCATCAGCAACGCTGCCAAAATGGCGATGATGGCAATGACCACGAGCAGTTCGATCAGCGTGAAGGCGTTTTCGCGGCCGTTATGGAGCATATCTATTGGACAGGGCGGAGGATGCACGGTCACGCGTTAGGATTTACGATATGCGATATACGATTGACGAGAAAAGCAAAGAAGGTACGAAAAATTAACCCTCTTGAAGCATTTTTTTGTCAAATGATTCAATATCCGCCAAATTGTGGCGAATTTGTTTGCCCCAGGCGGGGTTGCCTATGGAAATCGCCACCTCGCTTTGAACAGTACCATAGCCATCGTCCGGAAAGGCGCTGAATAGAAAAAACCAGAGCGCGGAATCCAAAGATTCTTTATCATGCCAGGTCGTCATAATGACTGGATCTGTGTTAAAAATTAATTCGTCAAAAATATCGTGGACGCGTTCACAGTCCGGTCCCCAGGCGCAAAAGTAAACGCAGCCGGCCTGAACTAATTTGCGGCAAAAATTTGCCAAAACAATGGCATCCACCCTAGTTGCATCCGCAGTTACAAAGGCAACGAAGTGATGGCCCGGCAAGGAA
>DATJXK010000289.1:0-11303 GCA_035500235.1 Pseudomonadales bacterium
CCGTCGTCGGTCTTAACCCCGGTTACGTCGGTTACGTGAATGCCACCGGTAATTATTTCATCGGTGGTATTGGTAACACAGGATTTACTGTTCCGGCACCTGTCCCCATTCCCTGGCTCAGCCAGGATATCGGCAGTGCTACTTGTCCGGGCGGCGATAGTTACCACAATGGCGTCTTTACTCTCGTCGGTTCTGGTGCCGATATCGGGGGGGCAGCCGATGCATTTCATTATGTGTATCAATCTGCCAGTGGCAACTACACTGTCCTGGGGCGAGTGGTGACGGAGCAAATGGTCAACCCAGCCGCAAAATCGGGATTCATGATGCGCAATTCACTGGATCCCGCGGATATGGAGGTGTCCGTGTTGCTGACACCATCCAATACCCTCCTGTTTCAGTGGCGCAGCATTTATGGCGGCTCCACCGCGAGCACTACTGTTCCCAATATCACGCCTCCCTGCTGGATACAACTGGTGCGAAACGGAAATGCGTTCTCCGCACTCTACTCCTCAAACGGCCAGAATTGGACAGCCATCGGAACGGCGGTCACAATTCCAATGGCCGCGAATGCGTTAGTCGGCTTGTCGGTCACTAGTCATACGAACGGGGTTCTGTGCTCTTCTATGATTGATAGCCTCACCACTTCCGCCCAACAGTATAACGCCGTTCACTATGAAGGCGACATGGTCGTAAACTTGCAGTCGAGCGACCTCAACGCCGGTGGTTTGGTCTGGACCAACCGCACCAGCAGCACGAATAGCACAGGTAATTTCTTAGCCGTGAATAACGGTGCTCTCAGCCTGGGTAGCCTCGCTTGGAATTCGCAAGCGGTTACCGTTCTTTCTGTGACTAATAAGCTTGGCAATGCCGTGCAGTCAGTGGGAATGACCCCGTCTGAAATCATCAGTAATAGCCCCGTCTCGGTGGAAGCCTGGATTTATGCCACGGCGGTCAATCAACAAAATAGTTGTGCCGTGAGTTACGGAATTCAAGGTGGTCCGTCCTTCCCGCAAGCAGATCGCGAATTTAATTATAGCGACCCTTGCTGTGGCGGCGGCGTTTCTGGAGATTTCGGCAGTTATGACACGCCCTGGAATACCACCCCGGCTCCGGGCGCCTGGCATTATTTAGCCTGGACCTACGATGGCACCACCGTGAGGCTTTATTTGGACGCCCAACTGGACGCCAACAATACCCCGGGTTCGCCTCTCCAAACGCCCGCCACCGTCGTCGGGGTAGGGGCGGGCATTGCCAACAGTGGGCCTAATTTGGGTGCCGATTCGTTCCAGGGATACATCGCCGCTGCACGCGTAGAGAGTGGCGTACTGACGCCACAAGACATTCAGGCCAACTACGCTCTCGGACCTTTGGCGACAGCCACGGCATTGACTCCAGCCGGGTTGAGCGGGGTGGCTGGCGATGGCCGTGCCACATTGACTTGGAGTTCCTCGCCGAATGCGGCCAGCTACAATCTCAAGCGTTCCGGAAGTCTCAACGGAACTTACGTAAATATCGCGACCAACTTAAGCAGCCTGAGCTTCACAAACACCGGATTATCCAACGGCATCATCTATTATTTTGCGGTATCGGCCATCAACACTGCCGGTGAAAGCATCAACTCGGTTCCCATCAGCGTGCAGCCGGTCTCATTGACCTCGCCGGCATTTACTGTCTCGGCCAATGGCAGTTCAATTAAGCTGGCGTGGCCGCAGGATCACACGGGCTGGAACTTGCAGGTACAGACAAATTCTCTCGTTGGGACAAATTGGATAACCGTGCCGGGTTCAACGCTCACTAACCAAATCCCCTTTGCGATCAACCTCACCAACCAAAGCGTCTTCTTCCGGTTGGTTTATCCCTGACCTTCGGTTCACAAAGCTTCGGACTTATGTTTGGCCACGGCCTCAACCCGGCTGCGCACATGCATTTTTTGGCAGATATTTTTCACATGCGTGCGCACCGTTTCGACGCCGATATTTAATTTGCTCCCGATTTCTTTGTAGATAAAACCCGAGGCCAATAAATCCAGAACTTCTCTTTCGCGCGGAGATAAATTCCCCGCCTCCTGCACCGACGGCCCCAATAAGTGAAAATGTTGCACCACTTTGCGGGCGATGTGGCTGGACATGGGAGCTCCACCGGTGTACGCGTCCCGAATCGCCTGGATCAACTGTTCCGGCGGACTTGATTTAACCAGGTAACCGTTGGCGCCGGCTTTCAAGGCGCGGAAGATGCGTTCACTGTCTTCGTAGATGGTGACCATGATGATTTGCATGTCCGGAATCGACTTTTTGATTTCCGCCACACACTGTATGCCCGACATGCCGGGCAGCCGGATATCCATCAGGACGACGTCCGGTTTCTTGTCTAATATTTTTGGAAGGGCTTCCTCGCCGGATATAAATGCCCCGAGACATTTTATGTCCGATGCAGATTCTAGGACCTGGAGCAGTTGTTCGCGCAAACCTTTGTCGTCTTCCACGACAATGACTGTTTTCTTCATATCTGGATTGATGTGCACCATCTTATGGCCTTCTTAAAAAGTGGTGCTTGGTGATATCGTCCTCGTGAGGCATCCCGTTTGTCAATGCCTTAACGGCAGCCTACTGTTACTCATCCTTTGCACTGACCGTCACTGCCGAACCGGTATATCGGACGATGATATCCGGCTTTTCTTCGTTGGAAATGCCTGCCCCATGTTTGGGTGACACCCACACGATGTGAAATGTTCTGTCTTTTATCATTGTGGGGAATTTACCCTTTCGTTTCCCAATAGTGAGGGTTTGCTTTATTTCGTTCCAATCAAATGGAATAGTCGCATAAATTCCCTTCTCATAGTCGTAATTATCATTTTCATCCTCGTAGAGCGTAAAGTGGCCATTCGCGCCGCGATAAACCCGTAATTCTATCGGGTCGCTGCTTTGCGTGGCGTATTGGATCTCCGGGCCGTAAGGGATAATCGATCCGGCACGCACATAAAGTGGCATCGTTTCAGTGGGGGATGCTGCAGTGACATGTTGTCCCCCGGAAAGTTTTTCACCCGTCCAGAAATCATACCACTCCGGCCCTGCCGGCAGGTAAACGCTGCGATTCATTTCGCCGGCTCCAGTCACCGGGCAGGCCATTAGTGCCGGCCCAAACATGAACTGGTCCGGAATATTGAAGACATTGGTGTCGGATTGAAAATCCATTACCAGCGGCCTCATCATTGTATAGCCGTCGTGCGTCACCATCCAGGAAGTCGAATAAATGTAAGGAAGCAGGTGATAGCGCAATTTATCATACTCGATGAGGATTTTTTGCGTAGCTTCGTCAAAGCGCCACATCTCCTTGGGATTGGTTGTTCCGTGCACGCGAAACATCGGGCAAAAAGCGCCAAACTGAAACCAGCGCGTGAATAATTCCACAAACTTCGGGTCGCCGGGATTGTTGCCGAAGAATCCGCCAATATCTGTATTCCAATAGGGAATGCCGCTGATAGCGAAATTCAAACCCGCAGGAATTTGCCTATCAAAAGTATCCCAGTTAGCCGTTATATCACCCGACCATGTCACGGCGGCATTCCGCTGCTGGCCTGCATAAGCGGATCGCGTCAGAATAAAAACGCGTTTGGCCGGGGTTTCGGCGCGCTGCCCCTGATAAATGCCCATCGTGTGCATCAGCGGATAGGCGTTGTAGACTGCGGATCCTGCTCCGGCCGCCGTCGTATATTTGCCAAACTCGCCCCAATTTGCATTTAGTTCGGGCTCGCTGGCATCCAGCCACCAGCCGTCTATGCCGTCCGCGGAAAGTTCTTTGGAAATTTGATCCCAGTAAATGCGCCGCGCAGCCGGATTGAATGCGTCATAATATTGAAATCTGCCTGCAACCAAATAGTGGTCATACACTTCCGGATAAAGTGCCTTGGCCTGTTCCAATTCCTGCCAGTTGGTGCTGCCTATATCAAATCGTCCCCACACGGAAATAATCAAATGCATATGGTCCGCATGTAATTCCTCCATTAACTTGGCGAAATCAGGATAACGATTCGTATCAAACTCGTGCGATCCCCATGGATGCGGGTTCCAATAATACCAATCCTGGATGATGCCATCCAACGGCACCCCCATTTGGCGATACCGCTTCACCACATCCAATAATTCCTCTTGCGTGGCATAATGCTCCTTGGATTGCCAAAAGCCCCACGCCCATTTGCCAAACATCGGTACCTCGCCCGTCAATTGCCGGTAACCCCGTATGACCTCATCGAGCTCCGGTCCGTACACAAAATAATAATCAATCGTTTCCGCGGATTCGGATTTCAGGGATAAAATATTACTGTTGGATTTGCCTGCATCCACATCGGTGATCGCCGGATTGTCCCAAAGAATGCCATAGCCCCGGCTCGAAACTAAAAATGGCACGGCGCTTTCCGTCGGGTTCCGCTGCTCCAGGTGAACGATCGTCCCCCTGTAATTCATCAAACCCGAACCATGCTGGCCCAGGCCAAAAAATGCCTCATCAGGAGTGATTGAAAATTCTTGATCGCTGCACCATGTGCCCTTGTCGTTGGCCTGGGTTGGGGTCAATGATCGGACGCCGGCTTCGGATAAAACAGAATCGCCTGCGCTGTCGAAAATAGCAATGGCTCCCGTTGTGCGATTGATGTGGATAGCGAGTTCATCTGTGCGGACGACGATTTCATCTTTGGATTGGTCTAATTTCCATTTGGTTCGATGCGGCTCGTCAATTACCGAAAAACTTTTCGTTCTTGGCAGCACATAGCCCTGAGCGTAAATAACTTCAATGATGCGAGGGCCAAAAACACGCAGCTTTAAAATGCCGGCCTGCTCACGGAGCGTGATGCCATCAGATTCTTTGTGGACAGATATTACCACCGGCTCTGCTCTTGTATTCGCAAGGAAAAGCCCAAAAATGGCCAGCACAATGAGTGTCTGCTGAAGTTTTATGCGATGAAAATAAACGTTCAAACTGGGATATTTTAGTAAATTATCTTAAGCGACGAGCGGAACCCCAAAATGTTTTTGCAGTACCAGCGCAATGATTCCTCGCAAACGCGGCTGGGCCTCCGAATCACTTGCAATAATTTTTACCGCGGGATGCGTGGAGGACTTTTGCCGCACCATGCCAGCCACCTTCGGATTAATCATGTCCCAAACCTGCGTCACGTCGCCAACCATGACAATCAATTCCGGCGCCAGTCCGGTCACCAGCATGGCCATCCCCTTGCCCAGGTATTCCGCCATCCGCTCCAGTGCCTGGCAGGCTCGCTGGTTTCCCTGCCGGGCGAGAGTTAAAATCTCCCCAAACGTTTTTACGGATTTTTCACTACCCGATTCGTTGTAATATCGCACCGCGGCCGAATTAGATGCAAATACTTCCCAGCAGCCGCGATTGCCGCAACTGCACTTGGGACCATCCTCATTAATGGTCACATGGCCAAATTCCCCCGCCAAACCCGACGTGCCTCGCACGAGTTGTCCGTTCAAAATAATTCCCACGCCAATCCCTTCGGAGACCGTGACTACCACCAGGTTTCGTACGCCTTCAGGATGTTTGTCAAACCAGAACTCCGAAAGCGCGCAGGCGTTCGCCGCATTCTCGATGTTTACCGTCAGGCCCGTGGTTTTTTCCAGTTGATCCTTTAGGTTTCCCGCCTGCCAGCCCAGGTTCGGAGCGAAAATAAATCTCTCCGATGGCAAATCCACGCGCCCCGGCACGCTTACCCCGATCCCGTCGTACGTCGTCATTGGATATTGGGCCATCCACGTTCTTATCCGGGAATTGATTTGCGCGACAAACGTATCTGAGCTGTGCGGGGTCGGGATCGTTTCCTTAATAAGAAATTTGCCGCTTAAATTCGCCAGGGCAATGTCCGTCGAAACCGGCTGGATATTGATTCCGAAGATCCCTGCGCGATTTTCGTTCAGGTGCAGGTGTGTCGGCCGGCGTCCACGAATGGATTGTCCCACTTCCCCTTCGAGCAGCCACCGCTGGGCGATGAGCTGCTCCGTAATGACCGAAATCGTGCTGCGCTGCAATCCCGATCGCCGCATCAAGTCCGCCCGGGACATCGGCTGATGTTTGCGCACCAGGTTAAGCACGATCCGGCTGTTAATGTCGCGCGCCGTCCCGCTTGTCGCCACCTGGAAATTGTTCAAGTCGATCTTGCGCATCGATGCAAACGCTCGCTGCCCTTTTTTGGCGGCGCTTCGCCTATTTTCGGTAGCCGTGGAATCTGTTAACTGGAGGTTCAAATACGTTCTCTTTTGTATCACCCGTCTACTCGGTTGCTGCGTACTCAATTTACAATCACCGACTAAGCAGAGCCATCCCCGCTATAGGGGATGGCCATTTTAGCCGTAATTCGACGCCCCATAACCTGGCCTCTCATCTGCAATATTGATTAAATTTTAAGACAACATGGCAGCAAGGTGCTGTAATCAAACCTAATAGAACATTGCTTTTTGCGCTGTCGTAGTCACTTTATGCGACTATTGTATCGACGCATGTGAAGCATACTGTAAAAGAGAAACTGCATATCTGCCGGTGTTTCTTTGAATTCCCGGTGCCTGATTTGAAGTCAAAACATTGCATGAGCTTGATCGTCACCGTGAAGAATTATCGAAAATTGCGACCGCATCGGCAGACCAGCGATAAGCAGGTCTTCAATCCCTTGCGCCTTTCCAGGCTCCTGGTTGCGTTGCTGGCATTGGCCATCAGCAGTTTTTTTTCGCATACCGCCAAAGCCGACAACCCGCCATCCCATTTATCAAAAGCTTCTACCCACAATTCGACCTCCTCTGCTACTCAGGCACGCCCTGTTTGGGACGGCAAAACACTCCTTTTTCATAACAGCGAAGGCACATTGGCTCTCACCGTCATATCCGATGACGTCATCCGTGTTCATTTTACCAAAGCAGATTCGTTTGTGCGTAATGATACGTACGCCGTTATCGGCCAGCCCTCCAGTGAAGCCGATCCCAAGGTTGAAATCGGCCATGATTTAACGACCTTGGAAACTTCCAAATTGAAAGTTTCCATCCGGCAAAACCCACTGCGAATTTCATTCGCGGACGACGCGGGCAATACCTTGGATCAAGATGACGCTGAACGTGGAATGACTTTTGACGATTCTGGATTCAGCGTCAGCAAGCGCCTTGGCGAAGACGAACATGTTTATGGCTTCGGCGAAAAAAATGGCCGGCTCGATAAGCGTGGCTGGAACCTCGGCGGATACAATTATGTCATGTGGAATACCGATACTTACATGCATGATTCCGCCACCGATCCCATGTACGTTTCAGTGCCATTTTTTATGGTTATGAATCAGGGAAAGGCCCACGGCATTTTTCTCGATAACACCTGGCGCAGCTTTTTTGACGTTGGCCATGATCATCCCGGATTGCTGACTTTTGGCGCCGCCGGCGGTGACATGGATTACTATTTCATTAACGGCCCCGATCCCAAGGACGTCATTGAACGTTACACCGCCTTGACTGGGCGGATGCCGCTGCCGCCGCTTTGGTCCCTCGGTTATAATCAGTGCCGCTACAGTTATTATCCGGAATCACGCGTGCGCCAATTGGCCGATACCTTTCGGCAAAAGGAAATTCCCGCGGATGTTATCTGGCTGGACATAGATTATCAGGATAATTACAAGCCGTTTACCTGGGACTACGAACGCTTTCCTGATCCCAAAAAGATGTTATCCGATTTGCGCGCCGAGCATTTTCACGTCGTATGCATTGTGGATCCGCATCCCAAGAAGGAAAAAGGTTATCCGCCCTACGACGAGGGCAGGAAAAACAATTATTTCGTAAAAAATCCCGATGGTTCGGTGTACCAGGGTCCTGTCTGGCCCTCTCATGCCAAACAAAGTCCGGGCCCCAGCGTCTTTCCTGATTTCAGCAATCCGGCTGCCCGCCAATGGTGGGGACAACTCTATCGAGGATTGGAAGATGACGGCATCGCCGGCATTTGGAACGACATGGATGAACCGTCTGTGTTTGATACCCCGAGCGGGACGATGCCTTTAAATGTTGTTTTTAACAATGACGGCCATCTGGCGACGGGTTACGAAATGCATAATATCTACGGGCAACAGATGAGCCGGGCCACGTTTGAAGGTCTGTCCGAACTCCGGCCCAACGAACGCGCCTTTGTGCTCACACGGTCAAGTTTCGCCGGAGGCCAGCGTTATGCCGCGTTATGGACCGGTGATAGCACATCAGACTGGTCATCCCTCAGGCAATCGATTGCTACCCTGTTGGGTCTTGGGCTATCGGGCTTTCCTTTCGTCGGTTCTGATATCGGAGGATTCGTTGGTTCGCCCTCCGGGGAATTATATACCCGCTGGCTTCAGGTTGGGCTGTTTTGTCCATTCATGCGCTCGCACAGCGATTCGAGTTCGCCGAGCAAGGAGCCATGGGTCTTTGGTGACAGTAATGAGGCAATTAATAAAAGTACGATTGAATTGCGATATCAATTGCTGCCGTACATTTACAACGTGATGGCACAGGCATCTGAAACCGGCGTTCCCGCATTACGGCCGCTGTTCCTTGAATTTCCCCGGGACGAGCACGCCGCCACTATCGATGACGAGTTTCTTTTCGGCCCTGATTTGCTGGTCGCCCCGGTGCTCTATGAAGGAGTGACTCAGCGAAGCGTCTACTTGCCCGAAGGTGATTGGTATAATTATTGGACCGGCGAATCGTTGAAAGGCGGCCAGACCATTCAAATGCCCGTTACCCTTAAGTCTATCCCGATGTTTGTTCGTGCCGGTGGTTTTATTTTTAACCAGCCGGTGGTCCAATCCACCGATCAAATGCCCGGAAACGCGTTGAAAGTGCTTATCGCTCCGGCAAAAAATTCTGCGTCATGGCTGTATGAAGACGATGGCGAGACCCTGGATTATCGGAACGGTAATTTTATGAAGCGCCAGTTCAGCCAGGCCTATGATAAAAAACAGGCCATCATAAAAGTTTCCGCACCGGATGGTTCATATCGTCCCGCCCAGCGTGAATTAGTTTTAGAACTTTGGACTGATCATGAACCTAAAAATGTTTCGCTCGAAACCGAAGGTCAGGCGTCGAAGAAAATGGAGTTGCCGCGGCTGGCCGGGAATGATGTCGCCGATAACTCCTCAGGCTGGTCGTTTGATAATGGCGTTTTGACAATTAAGACACAGGACACTTTTGCGCCAATGGAGTTTGTCGTTGACGGCATTTCACGGCCATAAGCGGGCTGGCCCCATGCCGTACGACAATGAATTGCGGTTAAGATCATAAACAAAAGAGACCGCATGTTGCACCGGTTGATGCATAAATGGGTAAATCATGGTAGGGCTGCGCTGCTGCGCAGCCGCCCCGCCCAAAATTTGCAATTATTTGTTTCGGCATAATCCCGCTAATTTAAGTATTTACCGTATTCTATTTGGGCATAAAATGGTTGCCAGAGACCCTTGACCCGTACCCTCCACGGACTGGTTGCCCGGTCGGATATAATAATTGCGTTTTACGATGGTCGAAATGTTTACCCGATTCGCGAAATGGCCATTAACGCTGGTGGTGCTGGCTTGCGCCGGCATAACGCACGCCGCTGTCCTCTGGAGTGATTTCAGCACCACGCTGGCCCATAATACGGGTGAAGGCTATGACATTTTGGGAGGAGCGGTAAAAGAAGATGATGCCTCCACCAATACGCTTTATTTCAAATTCCGGGTAGACCCTCTTTCCGATGCCAGTACGGAAGAATATTTCGCCGCCTTTGAACTCTATGAAGGAGAAAAAGAACGCCTCGGAATTGGCAACGCTCTGAAGGCCTGGGCCTATAGCGCGTATCGCGCAGACGCCACCGGGCAGGCTCATGAAGGTTCCGATTATATTGATTTACAGTCATCGCGCCCGGAACCTTCCACCCCCGGAACTTCCATCGTTTATGAGAATCCACACCGCGGCATCGCCTGTACGCTGGTTTTCAAAGTCCAATACTTCCCCGGCGGTGACGATTTAGTCACCGTTTGGTTGAATCCGGATCTCGGCCCGGGAGCCACGGAAGGAGCTCAGCCTGAAAATCTCATCACTCAATTTCGGGCCAATGCCTCTTTTAATGAAATTCATTTGCGCCACGGCGGAGGAGGGGATGGCTGGATTTTCAGCGATATGGCCATTGCTACCGCGTTCTCAGATTTTGTGGCGGCCAATGGAGCCAGGGTGGTCACCGCCAGTAGCCGGGCAAACAGCGAACCCGTCTTTACCTTTCGCTCCTGGTTAAGCGAACAGGGGTTGCCACAGGATCGTGTTCGTGCGCTGACACAAACCAGTGATGGTTATATTTGGGTGGGTACGGATGACGGTGTGGCACGATTTGATGGCGCACGCTTTTTATCTTTTGGCATGCCGGAAGGATTGCCCAATGGCCCCGTACGCACACTCTTCGGAGACAGCCAGGGCGCACTATGGATCGGTACCGTCGGCGATGGTTTAATGCAGTGGCAAAAAGGGCATTTAACCACTTTTACAATGGCTAATGGATTACCCTCGGATTCTGTCGGCGCGATCGCCGAAGATAACGATGGAAGAATCTGGATTGGTACTGACGCGGGGTTGGCCTTATTTGAAAAGGGGCATTTGACGAAATTTGACGCTGCTAAAGAATTCCTGGGCAAACCCATTACCACCTTGTTCAAAGATCCTCAGGGCAACATTTGGTTGGGAGCCACTGGCGTCGGCGTTTTTGAATATCACGACGGCAAGTTTGTTCCGCTGGAAGATTCAGCCGTCAAAGAATTGCTCCAGGATCCCCATTGCCTGTTGGTGAGTAAATCCGGCCAAATCTGGATTGGCGCCGGCGATGATTTCGTCTTGTGCCACGATGGCAATCAATGGCGCCCTTACCAGATCCCGCGCCACCTCGCCCGCTCCTATGTCAGTTCTTTGGCCGAGGAACCGAATGGGACCGTCTGGGCCGGCTCCGCTAGTGAAGGCCTGTTCGAATTCAAGAATCACAAGCTCACCGAAGTGAACGCCAGCAGCGGTCTTTCAGACAATTCAGTCGAGTCATTATTATCGGACCGGGACGGCAATTTATGGGCGGGAACGGATTCCGGGTTGAATTTGCTTCGGCAAAAAGATCTCTTCGCTTTTGATCAAAGGCAAGGCCTGGGCTACGGCACCGTGGATGGCCTGGGAGAAATTGCTCCCGGGGAAATTTGGATCGGCAAACCCGGCGACGGTCTCTATCAGTGGGATGGGCAAAGCTTCAGCCGCGTCATGTCCGCTGATTTATCCATCGTGGGTGAG
>DATJXK010000290.1:0-11497 GCA_035500235.1 Pseudomonadales bacterium
TGCCGGCCGCCGGAGGGTTAACTATTTGGGTAGTAGAGTTGGTCGAAGCCGGATAGTCGCCACCGGAATACACGGCGGTAATGGAATTCACGCCAACTGGCAAATTGGTATTGGCCGCGCTCACGGCAATGCCACCGCTCACGGGCTGGGTGCTGAACGGGGTGCCGTTATCCAAAAAAACGACGGTGCCGGTAGCGTCGCCAGCTTTGACGTTGTTCGTCACCACCGTAGCGGTGAAGGTCACGCCTGCGCCGTAGGCGGTGGGGTTGGCCGAGGACGTGATTTGCGGCGAATTGGTGGAAATGTGCGTCAACACGATATTATCAATCGTCAACGCGTCCACAAGGCCCACCCCGCCCCATTGGCCGGCGGAGATTTGATATTCCAATTGCCACGTGGCACCGGAGGCATTGGCGGACGTGATGGAGCCCAGGTTCAAGCTGAACGTCTGCCAGGTATTGGCGTTCGTAAGCGTATCGTTGACCGAGGCATTGATCTGGGCTGACCCGCCATAACCAGTGCCGGACCAGGTCTGGACGATGAAGGGGAAGGTGGCCGCCCGGCTGCCCTTGGCGTCAAAGGACAGGACATAGTTTGCGGGATTGGTGTCGGTGTTGCCGAGGACAGTCGTAAACTGCAACTGGCCGACATAATAATCGCCAGAGGTAGTCGTGGTGATGCTCTCCTGCCAGCAGCCGTTGGGGTTGCCGCCACTGGAGGACGTTTGGTTTGTGATATTAAGCGGGCTGCCGCCGGAATAATGCCCCAGAGAAAATGAGCCGGCGTAACTGCCGTCAAAATTTTGGTTAACAATGGTGGTTTGGGCTTTGACAGCGCCTGCACAAAGCGCGACGGCTGCGATGACCAGTAAAGTAAGGTATTTCACGATTTAAAGGCTATATCTCGGGGTGCCGAAATATTCCATAAGTCATTGATTATTCAAATGAAAAGTCACTTTTAGCGTGTCCTATATTTTCGCTACAAAGATTTGAAGTGTAAAATTCAGCCGGATTGGCCTGAGACATAGCTTCGGCATTGCGGATTTGACCTTGCGGCGTTTGACTGTTAAAACATGCGCACATGGTTCGCATCCCGTATCCCTTATGAAAGCCTCCCAAAAGCCGAAATTTTCCCGCATCCTGCTGAAGTTGAGCGGCGAATCGCTCGGCGATTCCAATGGCATGGGCATTTCGCCGGAGGCGGTGCGGCACATGGCCAAGCAGGTTTGCGAAGTGCGGAACCTGCACGTGCAGGTCGTGGTAGTGGTGGGCGGCGGCAATATCTTTCGCGGGGTGCAAGGCAGCGAAGGCGGCATCGAGCGCGCCACGGGTGATTACATGGGCATGCTCGCCACGGTCATCAATGCGCTCGCGCTCCAGGATGCGCTGGAAAAGCTTGGCTGCCCCACGCGTGTGATGAGCGCCATCGCGATGGCCCAGGTGGCGGAACCGTTTATTCGCCGCCGCGCCGTGCGTCACCTGGAAAAGGGCCGCGTGGTTATCTTCGGCGGCGGCACGGGCAATCCTTATTTCTCCACCGACACTGCCGCGGCCTTGCGCGCGAATGAAATGGGCGCGGAAGTGATTTTGAAAGCCACGAAGGTGGACGGCATTTACGATTCTGATCCCAAGAAAAATCCCAACGCGAAACGGTTCAACGAGATTTCCTATCTCGACGCGTTGCAACGCCAGCTCAAGGTGATGGATTCCACGGCGTTCTCACTGTGCATGGACAACAAGATGCCGATCATCGTTTTTGATTTTTCCAAACCGCATAATTTGAGGAGCGTGGTGCTGGGCGGCAAGATTGGGACGCTCGTTAGTTGAGTCACGATTTTCGCCTTCTCCTCCGATGAGGGTGGGAGAGCTACTTCCAAACTACCGAGTCCCCCAAAATTTTTGAACACTGGTCAAGCCGGTCCATATAATCGCTGACGTCATCAAGAGAAACAGAATCAGCCAGCGATTGGTAGTCGTATTGCATTACGAGCTTGTTGCCCACGCATTTGGCAACTTTTCGGAACGTAAACGAGGGATCAGAAATCGTCCGGTCACTGCCGCCATAGGGCCATGATTGAGGCAGGGTCACTTCCGTACGCAGGATTTGGTGCACTGGAAAATCGATACCCAACGGCTGGTTTCGATCTGTATTGACGGGCTTTTTCAACAGACCCTTAATCGAGGAAGGATAAAATTCTACGCTATAGTCTTTACCGGAGTCCGATTTGGTCCAGGCCTTATCAATCGAATAATATTCGGTGGTCTGAAAGATATTCTGGTCCTGATTATCATCCACGGTGATAGGCGAGGACATCTTTATACCCGAATATAATGTGGAATAAAAGTGAGTATAGTCCTCCTGGATATCGCTGCGCTTGGTGGTCGCAAACATGGCCCGCAAACGTTCGGCATCACGCCCTTGCGCAACGGTGACGACAGTCAGGTCAGAGGATGCCTGGCTGCCGCGTATTTGAAAATATTCGGTGGTGGTGGTCTGGGGCAGACCGGTTGTTTGTGGAATCACTGTCAAAGCAGTTGTCCGCGGAGAAATGACAAGGCCGCGCTCATAGTTTGGCAAATAATGCGCTGACAACGGCCCCCGCTGGTAGTTCATGGTGGGATCGAGAAAGAACAGTTCGCCATTGCAGTGAACCAGAGTAATGCAGTGATCGAAGGCTGCAGCCGAAGGCGCCCAGTCATCCAGCGCACGCCCCAGTGTGGAGCTGACTAAAACCGGGTAAGCGTCGATTCCCATCGCCCGGAGAATCGTGACAAGCAAAAGTGATTTGTCCTTACAATCGCCGAAACGCCGCGAGAAAACAATGGAAGGGTCCGTTGGTTTTAGGCTGTTGTCTCCGATTTCAATTCCAAAGTAGCGCACGTTGTCCTGGACGAACCGCAAGGCTGCCAGAATTTTTTGTTCCTGGCCGGGGATCTGCCGCCATACGTCAATTTGCTCTGACAGTGCCGGTGAGAGTGGCGGCGCGACCTGAAAGAGTTGCAGCGCCCATTGGTTGACCTCCGCCCAGCTTCTAAAGTCACTGAGCTGCACCCATCGTTCGGGGTCGTACCAATCCGGCAAAGAATCTTCCGGCGTGATTCCGGCCACTTGCTTGAATTCCCAATCGTATTCCAAGTCGTCCCCGCCTGATAACAGCACAGGCGCAACAGAGCAGCCGTGAGCTTTGGCGTAGAGCCGTTTGTCTCGCGGCCATAGCACCCGCGTCAGCAAATCTTCCGCAGACACGCCTTCCATGGCCACCGGGACGATAGAAGAAAAATGCGACGCGAAAACGGGATTTTCACCTTTAACCGAATAGGCGTAATCAATGACGTCGCCGGCGCGAACATCGTCCAGAACGAGGACAATGGATTTTTCGCCGTTCTCGATTGCCTCCTGCTCCAGGCCCTGTTCCTGTTGCAGCACCTGAATCTTGTTCGTATCAAGACGTTCCAAATGCTGGCCATCTCGCCAGATACGCGCCCAGTGGAAGGTCACGGATTGGTATTTCGGATTAAAATCAATTTTTATCGTCGAGCCGTTTTGCACGCCGTCCAACGTTAAAATCTGCCGGTCAGTATGAAAGAACCTTTCATTTTCGAGGGCATTGACCTGCTGCTCAAGCAACAGCACATGCTCATCGTCGCTGGAATCAACCAGGCTGGCGGAAGATTGCTGGTTAAAAAAATGAGGCTTCACCCAATCATGGGGCGGTCCGTACGTTACGTTGGTGTCTGCCACGCCGGCATGAACCGCGATCGGGAAAATGACGACACAACAGACTGATAAAGCCCGGGAAACGAACATTCTGATTAAATGCGAAACAAGCCGTCGCATATTAACCGCAACAGTAACGGCAAGTGATTGCCTTGGAAATAGAAAAAGGCGGCAGCTCCCCTGCCTTACGCTGTGGCCAAATTTTCTTCCAGTACTTTGGAATGCGCGGGATTTTCCTGAGCCTCACCAGCAACGGGATTTTCCAGAATGCGTATCGGCTCGTAGAAAGTATTGCGTTGCACGGGCGTCCGGCCTGCTTCGCGAATGGCTTTGAGCATGTCGGCTTCGGTTTGCAATTGCGGGGATTCCGCGCCGGCCATGTGGAAAATATGTTCCTCGACGATGGTGCCGTGCAAATCGTCCGCGCCGTAGCTCAACGCCACTTGCGCGAGCTTGAGTCCCAAGCCAACCCAGTATGCGGTGATATGATCGAAGTTATCGAGGTAAATGCGGCTAATCGCAATGGTTCGAAGCGAATCAAATCCCGTGGGCGCGTGCTCAACCGGAATATCATTGTCCTTCGGCTGATACGCGAGGGGCACGAAGCCGACGAAGCCGCGCGTCTCGTCCTGGAGCGCGCGCAGTTGACGGAGATGGTCCACGCGATCGGCCAGGCTCTCGACGTGGCCGTAAAGCATCGTGCAAGTGCTACGGCCGCCGAGCCGGTGCCAGGTGCGATGCACATCCAGATATTCCTCGGCGGACTCTTTGCCACGGGCGATGGAGGCGCGAATTTCTTTGCGGAAAATTTCCGCGCCGCCGCCGGTCAGCGATTCCAGGCCGGCCTCTTTCAATTCAATGAGCGTTTGCTCGACGGATTTTTTGGCCAGCCACGCCAGATGGAGGATTTCAATGGCGGTGAAGCACTTCAATTGCAGGCGCGAATCGAGTTTTTTTAATTCGCGCAGCATGTCGGTATAATAGCTGAACGGCAGCGAGGGATGCAGGCCGCCGACGATGTGAAGTTCAGTAATACCGATCTTCAGGGCCTCGCGCGCTTTCTCAACGATTTCTTCCGTAGAAAATTGAAAGCCGTCGGCATCGCGTTTCTTGCGCGAAAAGGAACAGAACTGGCAGGAGAGGATGCAGTAATTAGAATAATTGACGTAGCGATTGATGATGTAGCTGGCGCGGTTGCCTACTTTGCGTTGGCGCGCGAAATCGGCGATGGCGCCCACGGCGTTGAGGTCTTTGCTCTCAAACAACCGCAGCGCGTCGGCGTCGGAAATGCGTTCGCCGGCCACGACTTTGTCGTAGATGTCCCGCAAATCGCTTCGTTGGACGAAAAAATTCACCTATTACATTTAACGCAAAGACGCTACGGCGCAAAGGATTTTAAGCTGGCGCGAAGGCACCTCTTTTAAAGAGGTCAATTCATCTTGACCAAAAAGCCAAGGTTTTTTATGCTGTTTAGCTCGTTTTTTAAAAGATGACGCCAGATGAAATTTTAAAAGCCAATGAGGAATTGCGTTCCAAATCCCCATTGGAAATCGTTCGCTGGGCGGTGGCGCATGCCAAAGGCCGCGCGATTGTCTCGACGAATTTCCGTCCCTACGAAGCGGTGATTCTTCACCTGTGCGCGCAGGTGCAGCCGGATATGCCGGTGTTGTGGGTAGACCATGGCTATAATCGCCCGGCCACGTACACGCACGCCGAGGAACTAAAAAAGCTGCTCAAGCTGAATATTAAGGCTTACGTACCGAAAATGACTGCGGCCCATCGTGACACCATTTACGGAGGAATCCCGACCACGGACAACGAAGCAGCGCTGAAGGAATTTAGCGCCGTGATGAAGCTGGAACCGTTTCAACGCGGCATGCGCGAACTGGCTCCGACAGTTTGGATTACCGCCTTGCGCAAAGACCAGAATCCCAATCGCGCCGCCCTGGATATCGTCAGCGAGGATGCCAATTTCAAGACTTTGAAAGTCAGCCCGGTTTTTTATTGGAGCGATGCAGACATGGAAAAATATCTAAAACAAAATAATCTGCCCAACGAATGGGATTATTTTGACCCGGCCAAGGCAGATGACAAACGCGAGTGCGGCCTGCACGCGACCTGGGGCGGGAAAGCCGTGGAAAAAACCGCTTAATAACCCGCAACGGCCTCCGATAATTTTTAAATGAAGAGTTACCATCTGGACCATCTGCAGCTTCTCGAGACCGAGGCGATGCATGTCATGCGCGAGGTCGCGGCTGAATTTGAGCGTCCGGCAATTCTTTTTTCCGGCGGCAAGGATTCCATCTGCCTGCTGCGCCTGGCGGAAAAAGCCTTTCGCCCGTCGGACCTGCCCATGCCGCTGCTCAACGTGGACAACGGCCATCATTTTCCAGAGCTCAATATCTTTCGCGATGCCCGAGCCAAAGAGCTGGGCGCAAAATTGATCGTCCGCACGGTGGAAGATGCGATCGCCAAAGGAATCGCTATTCCCGCCCCGGGAGAAATCAGCCGTAACAAACTGCAGATCCCTACCCTGCTGGCGGCCATTGAAGAATTTCGTTTCGATTGTTTAATCGGCGGCGCGCGACGGGATGAGGAAAAGGCCCGCGCGAAGGAACGTTTCTTTAGTTTCCGCGACAGTTTCGGCCAGTGGGACCCAAAAAACCAGCGCCCGGAAATTTGGAACCTCTACAACGCCCGCATCAATCCCGGCGAACATATGCGCGCGTTTCCGCTGAGCAATTGGACGGAAATGGACGTCTGGGAGTATATCAAAAAAGAGAAACTCGAAGTCCCGACGATTTATTTCAGCCACAAGCGCCAATGCGTCCGCCGCAACGGCCAATGGCTGCCGGTCACCGATTTACTGGCGCCGAAGCCCAACGAAAAAGTCCAGGAACTCGTCGTGCGCGTGCGCACCATTGGCGACATCATCAGCACCGGCATGGTGGAATCACCGGCCGATTCGGTGGATGATATCATTGCGGAGATCGCCGCCGCCCGCGTGACTGAGCGCGGCTCCCGCGCCGACGACAAGGCCAGCGAAGCGGCGATGGAAGACCGCAAGAAAGCAGGATATTTCTAAAATGCCTCATTTGAACCATCCCGTAGAGATTTTGCGCTTCAACACCTGCGGCAGTGTGGATGACGGCAAGTCCACGCTCATCGGGCGTTTGCTTTACGATTCCAAGTCGCTGATGGAAGACCAGATTGAGGCGCTCGAACGCAGTGCGGACATCACCGGCGGCGGTCAAATCAACCTGGCCAATCTCACAGACGGCCTGCGCGCCGAACGCGAGCAAGGCATTACGATTGATGTAGCCTATCGTTACTTTGCGACGCCGCGACGAAAATTTATCGTGGCCGATACCCCGGGCCATGTGCAGTACACGCGCAACATGGTGACCGGCGCGAGCACCGCGAACCTCTCTATCGTCCTGGTGGACGCACGCCAGGGTGTCATCGAGCAAACTCGCCGCCATATTTATATTGGCGCGCTCCTGGGAATCCCTCACCTGATTATCGCAGTCAACAAAATGGACCTGGTGAATTGGGACAAAGAACGCTTTTTAGAGATTCGCGATGAGATCGAAGATTTCCTGCCGCAATTGGATGTCTTTCGCGACGTCAAATTTATTCCTATCAGCGCCCTGAACGGTGACAATGTCGTTTTCCCTTCCATCCAGACGCCGTGGTTCGAAGGACCGGCAATGCTGGCACATTTGGAAACCGTCCACATCGCGAGCGATTGGAACCTAAACGCATTTCGCTTCCCCGTGCAATGGGTAAATCGCCCAAACAATCCGCGCGATGCGAAGCTCCATGATTTTCGCGGCCTGAGCGGCCAGATCGTCGGCGGCATCGTAAAAAAAGGCGACGAAATTGTCGTGTTGCCCGCGGGAATAAAAACGTCGATCAAAGAAATTTGGACCCATGACGGAGAGCTGGCCGAGGCGTTTTGCCCACAATCCGTCACGCTCTGCCTGGAGCATGACATTGATGTCAGCCGCGGCGATATGTTTGTGGGCACTGAAAACCTGCCCGGCTGCAGCTCGGACCTGCGCGCGCGGGTTTGCTGGATGCATACCCGCCCGCTCCAACCCGGCAAAAAATATTTTCTTAAGCACACCACGCAGGTGGTCCAGGCCGTCGTCACAAGTTTAGAAAGCCGGATTCCTATGACCTCATTCGAGCCCGAGCCCTCACCGGCCGAACTGGGGATGAACGATATCGGCGTGATTCATCTTAAAACATCGAAGCCCCTCATTTACGATGGCTATAGCGCAAACCGCCTGACGGGCTCGATCATCCTGATTGAGCAGGGAACCAACGCGACTGTTGCGGCTGGTATGCTCTTCCCTCCCGCCGAACCCGCAAAACCGGATTATCGGGACTTCGCAATCTAGCCGTTTAAATACCACATAACACATCGTTGTTTTGAACAAGCGCTTCAAAATTTCTTGATTCTCGATTGCAATAGCGCGCCATTTTACAACGTAAGTATCTGAACATAAGATACTAGCAATATTGTAACAAAATTCCCAAAAAGCCGTTGACAGGTTTTTTTTATTGGAGATAATAACGACATATACAGTCGTTATTAAATACGACATAAATAGTAGATAAAAACTGAAACATAAACCGACCGGACAACCGGAAGAAACCATGAAGACATTAAAGATAAACCTCAAATGGGTGCTGGCCGCAGCCTTCGCAGGCACGCTATTCGCCTCTCCCCTGCTCGCAGCCGACGGAACGGATACGGGCACAAATGTGGACATCCAGACACTGGAAAAACAAATCCAGGCCCTGGACCAGGAAGTACGCGAGTTAAAACACCAGCAGTACGAAGACCAACAATCGGTAGTAAAAGCACAGCCGCGCCTGTCTGCCGGGGCAGACGGCATTAACTTCTCTTCGGCGAATTCAAATTTCGTCGCCGGCCTGCACGGGGTGTTGCAGGTGGACAGCCGGACCTTTTTCCAGAACGGCCAAATCCCCGGCATTGACGGGTTTTTATTACGCCGCGCCCGCATTATTTTCCAGGGAACGGTCTATCATAATTTTGATTATTTCTTAATGCCGGAGTTTGCGGGGAACTCACCGCAAATCCTGGATGCTTATTTGAACTACCGAAATCGCCCGGAATTACAACTGCAGGCCGGCAAGTTCAAACCACCCGTCGGCCTGGAAGCCTTGCAATCGGACGTCAATTTGAGTTTCAACGAGCGCACGCTTGCCACCGACCTGGTGCCCTACCGCGGCATTGGCGCCGAACTGCACGGCGATATTTATAAAGGCGCTTATGGCTATCAGGTGGGCATTTTCAACGGCCTGCCCGACCTAAACACTTCGACCATCAATACGAACTTTAACAATAACATGGCCTTTGCGGGGCGCATTTTTGCCCAGCCCTTAAAAAACTCGTCCATAGTTCCATTGCAAGGACTGGGCGTTGGCCTGAGCGGCACTTATGAACAGGACCAACCGACCACGGCCGGCCTGACTCCAGGATATACGACTGACGGCCAGGAAAAATTCTTTACCTACCTCGGGACTACCCTGGCCAACGGCACGCACTGGCGAATTTCCCCACAGGCCTATTACTACTGGGGACCGTTGGGGTTAATGGGTGAATATGTCGTTTCCGACCAGGAAGTTTCCCGGACGACGCCAACGCCCGCCTCGGCAGACATCCATAACACGGCCTGGGAAGTTACTGGTGGCTGGGTCCTAACAGGCGAAAGTGCCACCTACAACGGGGTTATTCCCCGTCATCCTTTCGATCCGCTCAGCAACGATTGGGGCGCCGTGCAGTTGGTTGGCCGCTTTGCGCAACTACATATTGACGATGACGCTTTCCCGTTGTTCGCCAACCCGACGTTGTCTGCGTCCGGCGCGAGCGCATGGTCGGTAGGCCTCAATTGGTATCTCAACCGAAACATTCGCGCGAACCTGAGCTTTTCGCATACCTGGTTCGCCGGCGAAGCCACTGCCAATCCGATAACGGCCAAAGACGAAAATGTTTTGTTTACACGCATGCAACTGGCATTTTAACAGCCAAGGAATTATTAAAATGAAAATACTCTTTCAAATTGCGCTGGCTTGCGCGCTCGCACTCCCGGCAGTCGCCAGAGACATCACGCTGCTCAACGTTTCCTATGACCCGACGCGCGAGTTTTACCAGGACTACGACACCGCGTTCTCGAAGTATTGGAAAGGCAAAACCGGCGATACTGTATCCATCCAGCAATCGCACGGCGGCTCGGGCAAACAGGCGCAGCTGGTCATCAACGGCCTGGAAGCAGACGTCGTGACGCTCGCGCTGGCCTACGATATTGATGCCATCTCCAAAAAATCCGGCCTGCTGCCGAAGGATTGGCAAAAAAATTTCCCGAACAATAGCTGTCCTTACACTTCCACGATTGTTTTTCTCGTGCGCAAGGGAAACCCAAAAAACATCAAAGACTGGGATGATCTTGTGAAACCCAACGTCAAGATCGTCACGCCTGACCCCAAGAGTTCCGGCGGCGCGCGGTGGGCGTATCTCGCGGCCTATGCTTATGCGCTGGAAAATTATGGTCATAATGACGCCAAGGCGCAGGATTTTGTGAAGCGCCTTTATCAGAACGTGCCGGTACTGGATTCCGGCGCGCGGGGCTCGACCATTACCTTCGTGCAGCACCAGGTGGGCGACGTTTTGCTGGCGTGGGAAAATGAAGCACATCTGGCCCTCAAGCAATTCGGTGCAGACAAGTTTGAAATTGTGACGCCTTCCTTGAGCATCCTGGCTGAACCGCCAGTCGCCGTTGTGGACAAAAACTCCGACAAGCACGATACGCAAGACGTTGCGAATGCCTACCTTCATTATTTGTACTCGGATGAAGGCCAGGAATTGGCGGCGAAATATTTCTACCGTCCGCGTAACAAAAAAATTGCCGCGAAGTATTCCTCCACTTTCGCCCAATTAAAGCTCGTGACCGTGGACGGGGAATTTGGCGGATGGCAAAAGGCGCAGGAGACGCACTTTGCCGACGGCGGGACGTTTGACCAAATTTACCAGCGATAACTGCGGCGGGGTGGAAGTGGGGACTTCGATAAAGCGGGACAGCTAAAACTGTCCCGCTTTTTATGGCAAACTGCCCTTCCCTGCTGTAAACTCACACGCACTTTTATTAAAGCAGACCAAATGTTATTGGCAGGCCGGGTAACCAAAAGATTTTCGCATGAGCGTTGAAATTCGTAACGTTTCCAAGCGCTTTGGGCGCGATGTCACCGCGCTCAACAATGTCAGCCTGAAAATCGAGTCCGGCGAACTGGTCGCGCTCCTGGGACCGTCCGGCTCGGGCAAAACGACCCTGCTCCGGATTATCGGCGGCCTCGAGTTTCCTGATAATGCCGATGCGCAAGTCCTCTTTCATGGCAACGATGTTACCGCCCTGGCCGCGCACAAACGCAAAGCCGGCTTTGCATTCCAGCATTACGCGCTGTTCCGCCATTTAAGTGTCTTTGAAAATGTCGCGTTTGGTTTGCGCGTGCGGCCATTTTGGAACCGGCCGAAGGAACCCGATATCCGCCAACGCGTCGATGACCTGTTGAAATTGATGCAGCTCGAATCCCTGGGCCAGCGTTTTCCCTCGCAACTTTCCGGCGGACAGCGCCAGCGGGTGGCCCTGGCCCGGGCATTGGCGGTGGAACCGAAAGTCCTGCTGCTCGACGAACCGTTTGGCGCGCTGGATGCCAAAGTCCGCAAAGAATTGCGCCAATGGCTGAGAAAACT
>DATJXK010000291.1:0-3911 GCA_035500235.1 Pseudomonadales bacterium
ACAGCGATGGAGATTTATCCAGGAGTATCTCCGTCATAAAACCACACTTAACGAACTATGCCGACGCAGGAGCATCAGTCGAAAAACAGCTTATAAATGGATTGGACGTTTTAAGGAGCGTGGCCGCCGGCTTTTTATGAATCCATCTACAGAATTATCGATTAAATCTAATACACAATCTTCCAATGAAATGTCTTTCGTAAACATTTGCACAAAGAAATTTTTGCGTGGGAATGCCTTTGCAATAAGGGTCTCGCTCATTTTAATTTGCCTTTCTAAATGATCGTGTGGATTGGCTGATGTCTTGAAGTAGATCAAACAGTAGATCGCACGTCAACAAGCGCACGACTTGAACTTATTCACAAATCCTGATCAAATCCCTGCGTGAATCTCTCCATGACTGGCGGTCTTGCCGCAGAATACAAAAGCGGTTCCCAACGCGCCCGTGTGGTCACGGAATCATGGGGGGAGCATAACCTTTACTGTCCGAATTGTTCATCGCCCAAATTAAATCGGCTCTCACACAATACCCAAGCCAACGATTTCTGCTGTCCGAAATGTCGGTTCTGGTTCCAGCTTAAAGGACAAAAAGCGCGCCTCGGAAATTCCATCACGGACGGCGCATACGATGCCATGATGCGCGCCATCCAGCGCAATGAAGCACCTAATTTTTATTTCATGCACTATGACGCCGCTTCGTGGACTGTCCGCGATCTACTTCTCGTGCCGCATTTTGCTTTCCCGCCGTCCGCTATTATCAAACGCCCGCCACTCTCGGCCACTGCCCGCCGCGCCGGTTGGGTCGGCTGTAATTTCGCGCTGGACCGCATTCCTGTGGATGCGCGGATTCCTATCGTCACCACGGTTAAGCCTGTCCATAAAGGCGATACCGAGGCAGTGATGATTTCGAAGCCGGAAGAAGTGCGGGAGAAGTTTCGCCGCATCAAACCGCTCGAAGACCTTTCTGTGGGGCTGCGCGGTTGGGTGCTGGATGTGTTGAACATTGTGCGCCGCCTGAATAAAGCAGAATTCACGAACGATGATGTCTATGCCTTTGAGAAAGAACTAAAACAATTGCACCCTGGCAATGACCACATCCAGGAGAAGATTCGCCAAAAGCTTCAGGTGTTACGTGATACTGGTTTCCTCGTTCATTCGAAGCGCGGCGTTTGGCGCTTAAAAAGTTCTTAGTTTTAAATTTTTAATTGGGAGTTCTTGGCGTTGTTCAATCACTTGAAGCCGTTTACGTATCTTCGTACCTTCAATGATACGCCATGAAGGCTTCCCATTTCTTGAAATGCCTGGCGTGCTTTTCGTCCGTGCTGCTGGCGTGGATGGCCGCCGCCGCGCCGATGGGTATTTTAGTGCCGGCATATTTCTATCCACCCGCCGGCTGGGACGGCCTGAATTTTGCCGCGTCGCAAGTGCCATTATGGGTGATTGTGAATCCTGACAACGGCCCGGGTGCGGCGCGGGACTCGAATTACGCGGCAGCGGTGAACAGGCTGCGGGCTGCCGGGGGCAGGGTGATGGGCTATGTGCATACTGCTTACGCCGCACGGGACACAAACGCGGTGGAGGGGGACATCCGCGCATTCTTCAATTTTTATCCGCTCGACGGAATTTTTATTGACGAGATGGCGAGCGATGCCAATCCGCGTCATTACAATTATTACGCGGGGCTTGATCAATTCATCCGGATGCGCGGCAACAACCTGTTTGTGATGGGTAACCCCGGGACGACGACACAGGAACCGTATCTGGCCACGGTGAACGCGTTGCTGACGTTTGAAAATTTTGCGGGTTATTCCCATTATACGGCCGACAGGTGGGTAACGAAGTATCCGGCGCAGGAATTTTGTCATGTGATTTATGGCGTCACCAACGCGGCGGCGATGACAAATGACATCCGTCTGGCTATGCGCCGAAACGTGGGCTGGATTTATGTGACGGACGAGGCGAACAATCCGTACGCGCGGCTGCCGTCCTATTGGACCAATGAGGTGAATTATGTTCGTTCGCTGAACCAGGCAGACGGTAAATAAAATGAAACGGGATGCAAGTCGAGCGCGGGGTGTGGAGGATGAAGCAGTAGTTAATGGTTGAGCCGCGTGAAACGTGGTAAAAGTTGATTGTTGATAGATGGGAATCGGTAGAAGCAAAAGAAGCTTACGCGAATTTCGCTAATTAGCGCCAATTCGTGTTAATTCGCGTAAAAGTTTTTTAATTCCAATGCTGTTCGTATCGAACCTCTGCGCTTGGCTCAACCCCAGCCGCCCGCTCCGCCTGACGAACTCGTACGCAGGCCATACACGGTGTCATAGATAATGTTCGAGTCGACCAGGACGTCCGCGTCACTTCCGGGGGTGTAGGTAAAATTTGGCGAGCCCGGGAAAGAGTAGTTGGTATTGGCGCCTGAGACTTGCGGTCCTATCGGCCCATTGGCAACGACTTTATATTCAACATACTGTCCACCTCCGTTGTTGAATTGCTGTATCACCCACTCAATCAGTTGCTTCGACGTGCTGAATGAGCGCACTGCGGTCCCATTCCGGGTAAGGTCGGCCAGCGGCACATGGTAATAAACTTTTTTGGTTGGGTCGTATTGTAGTATCATATCAGTCTCTTTTTAGGATTTAGGAATCTAATGCGGTGTCAGTTTCGCAGTGGGTGTAGTGGAGTCAACCCAAAATAGCGTGGGGCGGGGAGCTTACGCGAATTTCGCTAATTAGCGCCAATTCGTGTTAATTTGCGTAAAAAGTTTTTTAACTTTCGTGCCGTCCGTATTTCGTGATTATCGGCTCTCTTTTGATCCTTTTTCAATCAGGCCTTTGGTGAGAAAGACCAGGCCGCCCATCTGCACCCATTCCGATACGATATTGCCGACGACCTGACCCCATTTGCTTTGCGCATCCATTTTCGCAAACAGCGCGGCCCAGCCAATGCCCGTGACGCCAATGAAGATCAGGAGCGAATGACGCCAGAGAAATGCCAGCACCGGGTTCTTTGGATTAATCTTAACCGGGCGGCTTTCGGCGGAATGAAATTCCACGAGATATTTCGTGCCCAAAATGATGACCACGGACCCGCTCCAATCGGCAATGGCGTTGCCGAAGAAGGAACCCAGATGCGTTTGCGGATTGCTGCAGGCGTACAGGATGATCCACAGGGCCAGGAAACTGAACGCGGCAATGCTCAGGGAATGGCGCCGCACGAAACTCCGGTCATAGCTCCGGTCACCGGATTTTTTAACACTCCTCATGCCTCAAGGTTCCCCTTCCGGCCACAGTTCTCAAATAGAAACTATTCCGGCAACACTAGCGCATAACTGGTGCTGCGTCCGCCGGCTTCGTCTTTTTTCAGAATCTTGAGGTCGAGCAGATCGCCGATGTCACGCAGCGCCGTGTCCTGGGAACACTTGGTCAGCTTTGCCCATTTTGAGGAGGTGAGCTTTCCTTCGAAACCATCCAGCAGGCGGTTCATCACCTTGCGCTGGCGTTCGTTGAATGACTCGCCCGCGTGGGTTTTCCAGAAGCCGGCCTTGGCCAGTACGGTGGCCAGGATTTTTTCGGACGAGCCAATAGCCCGTTTCAGGCAGTTCAAATACCAATCCATCCACGCCGTAATGTCCAGGCCGCCTTTTTGGCAATGTTCGAGGATATGATAGTAATCGTTTCGCTCGCGCTGGATCTGCGAGGACATGCTGTAAAAGCGCTGCGGAGTCCCTTCCGACCGCGCCAGCATCATGTCGGCAATCGCCCGCGCAATCCGCCCGTTGCCATCGTCAAACGGATGAATGGTCACAAACCAAAAATGTGCCAGCGCGGATTTTAACACCGGATCAATGTCCGCCGGGGCATTGCACCACTGGATGAAGCGGGCCATTTCTTTATCGAGCACGTCGTGGCCCG
>DATJXK010000292.1:0-29637 GCA_035500235.1 Pseudomonadales bacterium
TGTGGTTTTATGACGGAGATACTCCTGGATAAATCTCCATCGCTGTTCCTTCGGACACGTCGTTTTCCAAGGCATATTGCCGGGAAAGTGTTACCCATCCGCTGACCAAAAACTGTCACCCATCCGCTGACCACATGCCGTACTCGCGAGCCGCTTCTCGCAATTTCTTATCCCTGCCGCGCATTGCCATCTTGACAATGCCATGCAAAAACCAATCATGCTTTCATCAGGAGATTTCAAAGATGACTACCACTGTATTGATCGCCGGCGCCGGACCCGTTGGCCTGACCATGGCCATCGAATTGGCGCGTTATGGCATTCCCTTGCGCATCATTGATAAAGCGCCGGCGCGCACGGACAAATCCAAGGCGCTGGTCGTTTGGAGCCGTTCATTGGAATTGCTCGAGCGGGCCGGTTGCTGCGCAGCCCTCGTCAACGCCGGCGTCAAAACTGACGCGGTTAATATCATTGCCGGAGAAAAATCAATCGCCCACTTAAAACTCGACGGGATTGAATCAAAGTACCCTTACGGACTGATGATTCCGCAAAGCGAAACCGAACGCGTATTGGACGAATTTTTAAAGGGCCTGGGCGTAACCATTGAACGCTCAGTGGAGCTGATTGATTTTACATCCACAGACGACAAAGTTACCTCGACGCTTCAGCATGCTGATGGCCGCCGGGAAACGATTGAAACGGCGTGGCTCATCGGTTGCGACGGCGCGCACAGCACCGTCCGGCATAAATTGGGCAAGGAATTCCATGGGGAGACCATGTTGATTGATTGGATCCTGGCCGATGTCCATTTGAAAAACATGGAGTACAAAACGGAAGTGACCGTGGTATGGCATGCCGATGGCGTGCTGGCATTGTTTCCCATTGCGGATAACCGTTATCGGGTGATTGCCGATGTCGGCGCGACCAAAGAAGGCGGCGGTTCACAGCCCGATCCGACACTCGCGGACGTGCAGGCCGTGCTGGACAAACGGCTTCCCCGCGTCCAGGCCATGGACCCGGTTTGGCTTTCTGCTTTTCGCATTAACGAACGCAAAGTGGCGGACTATCGTGCCGGGCGCGCTTTTCTAGCGGGCGACGCGGCCCATGTCCACAGTCCCGCAGGCGGACAGGGGATGAATACCGGGATGCAGGACGCCTGCAACCTTGCCTGGAAACTGGCATTGGTTGCGAAAGGCACTGCCAGCGGGAAATTACTGGATAGCTATACCCTCGAGCGCAGTCCGATTGCCGAACAGGTGCTGAAGGTCACCGGTCGCATGACTCACCTTGCCACCATGACCGGCGGTATCTCCCAGTTTTTGCGCAACCATACGGCGTCGCTTCTTCTGGGTCTCCATCCAGTTCGCAAACTGGCCGCCGGTGCGGCTTCCGAAATTTCGATTGGTTATCCGGACAGCCTGCTCAGCGTCACCGGTAAAAAATTTCACGGGAATTTATCCGCCGGCAAACGCGCGCCGATTCGCGACGGCGAATCTCCCGTGGGCGCGGGCAACCAGCCGCTTTTCGTCCTGTTTGCCGATGAGGACGCCACAACGCTTAACCTGATAAAACAATATTCCGCGCTGTTGGAACCGGCGATTCGCCCGCCGTATGAACCGGGAGGAATGTGGCTCGTCCGCCCGGATGGTTACATTGGAGTGGCCGCCGTCCAGGGAGATACCGAGACTGTTGCCAATTATCTCGGGGCGTTGAAATAGCTAAGTGGCAGAGCCGGACGCCCGGCGGGAGCCATGGCCATGTCCGAAGTTTCGGCCGTTTTCAACTGTACAATAGCCTGCCCAAAACCTTTGTGGCCGATGCTTGTGCGCAACTCCTGCCGCACCGATGGCTTGCGCAATACCTGGTTAAAAAATGTGCAGGAAACATCCAGCTTCCGGCCGGTTTCCAGCAGCAGCGTGGTGGTTTGTCCCGCCGCGATCCATCCGTATTTATCGTCGGTTTTCGTTTTTAAAACAGCGAATGTACCGCTGGATGCCGTTGGCGTATCCAGTAGATTTCCCGCTGCGGATGCCGGGAGGGGCGCACGCAATTTTACTCCCAGGATAAATTTTTGCCAGCCATTGAACCTGGCCGCTTTTTGTTCGTCAGTAGCAGACGCCGGCGGCCATTCGTTTCGCTCGCCGCTGATTTGAAACAGCCATTCTTCATTCATCCTGGCCAGTTCAAGCAATCGCTCGCGGCTTTTTTGGCAGTGCGCTATTTCCAGCCAGCAACGTTCACCGGCCACAGTGCGGCTGATCAAACTTAATACGGTATCTAATTTGGGGAGATCATTGGCGGGCTCAAAACGGCCCGGCGTCATGACGTCAAAAAGCATCGGCTCCGGTTCATAACCTCTGCCGCCTTCGCTGAAGTAAACCCGCGCGACCAGGGAGGGCCGGTCCAGCTCGGGAAATAATTTCACCGCGCCCAGGCAACCTTGCCGCATCATTGAAAGCTTGAGTGATTGCAGCGCGCCGCCGCAGCGAATGATGCGTTCGCGCCAGTCGGCTACGGTCTCCTCCCCGCTTTCCGCGCCGAGGGATAACTCCACGAATTGGTCTTCCACCCGGAATTTCCATGGCTGCCAATGCTCCTGCCCAGCCGTTTGTCCCAGGGCCGTGCGTAACGTTTCGCTTAATTTTTCTGAAACCCGGCGGTCGGTAGAGAAAGCGTTCCAACTGGATGCAGTGGCCATGGTTTTGGCAGCAGCATAGGACTTGCCAACCGCTTTTTATTGGGAAATCAGGAAGGTCTTACCAGAATGACTGCGCTGTTTTATCCAGTATGAATAGAATCAATCAGCCAAAGGTAAATTTCCTTGTTCGCTTTTTCCGCCGGTGTCCATATATGGATGATGACGACAGATGACATGGCGTTGGTGCGCGAATACGCGGCCAATCGCTCTGAAACCGCCTTCGAGCAACTCGTGGCGCGGCATCTCAACCTGGTTTATTCCGCCGCACTGCGCCGGGTGGATAATCCCCAACTGGCGGAGGAGGTCACCCAGGCTGTCTTCATCATACTGGCGCGCAAGGCCAGCTCGCTTTCTCCGGGCACTGTGCTGGGAGGCTGGCTTTACAACACGACGCGATATGCTGCGGCCGACGCCTTGAAAATGCAGCATCGCCGTCAACTCCGCGAACAGGAGGCTTACATGCAATCCGTCTTGAACGAATCGTCATCCGATGAAACGTGGCGTCAAATTGCCCCCGTCCTGGAAGCGGCGATGGATACGCTGAATGCAAAAGATCGGGATGCCGTCATGCTGCGCTTTTTTGGTGGCAAAAGCATGGAGGAAGTCGGCGCGGCCCTCGGCAGCCGCGAAGATGCCGCCCGGATGCGGGTCAATCGCGCCCTGGAAAAATTGCGCAAATTTTTTGCCAAACGCGGCGTGGAATCCACGACGGCCGCCATCGGCAGCGCCATCTCGGTCAATTCCGTCCAGGCAGCGCCGGCCGCCCTGGCGAAAACTATTTCCGCCGTTGCCCTCACCCAAGGCGCAGCGGCTTCTGCTACCACCTTAACCCTCGTGAAAGGAGCATTGAAATTTATGGCATGGACCAAAACCAAAACCGCAATCATTGCCGGCGCTGTTGCGCTTCTGGCCGCTGGCACTGGCGTTGTCACGTGGCATGCCGTCCGCACAATCGAGAACCGCATTGGTCTGGACAAAATGCAGGGGAGTTGGGAAGGCACCCTGCTGGCCGGTCCGGAAAAAATCCGCCTCGTCCTTAAGATTGGCAGAACCAATGGCACTGATTACGCACTTCTCGACTCAGTTGACTCTGGCTCGGAAAATGCCCCGTTCCCTGTGATCTCGGCCACATCCCATTCCCTCCACATCGCCCTGCCTGCGCACGATACGGATTATCAGGCCACTTTGAGTCCTGATGGAACTGAATTGTCCGGCACTCTGAGGGAAGCCAAACAGGCATACCGGTTGAAACTTACGCACACCGACCATCCGGATACCGTTCTCATAATGACCCCCGATCAATATGTGCCCCGCCCGGGTTCGGATTTGCAGGGTCAATGGCAGGGAACCTTGATGGCCGCCGGCACGCCACTAGGGGTGACCTTGCGCATCGCCGAGCCATCGCCGGGAACTTTCCTGGCGCAAGTAGACAGTTTCGACCAGGGCGCGATGAATATACGTGTTAGTTCGCTTACCTACCACAGACCGGACGTTCAATTCGAAATAACCATGGTTGGCGCAGATTTCATGGGGAAAATGGACACTGCTGGCGACCGCATCGTTGGCACGTGGAAAGAGCAGGGGCAGAAAGGGCCGCTGACGTTTACGCGACTGCAAGCTGGAGCCGCCACCGAAACGCAAAAAGATTACGGCGACGGATCGCCGGATCAAATCCAGGGACACTGGAAAGGACAGATCCCGGTTGATGGAATAACGTTCCATCTTGGATTTAATATTGCCCTGATGCCGGATGGCTCTTACACCGCTACCCTGGACAGTCCCGACCAGGCTGTTACCGGATATCCAGCCACTTTGGCCCAATGCGCCTTTCCTGATGTCAAACTCGCATGGAAGTTCGACGACGCCACCTTTACCGGGAAAATGACCCACGGCAAGCTTTCCGGCACCTGGACGCAGGGCAAAGTCTCCGTGCCGCTGGACTTCCAGAAAGACCTCGCGGAATAAGGGCGGCCAACCCGCTCCCGAGGTGAAGACAATTAAAAATAATTGTCTTTTTTTGGCTTTGGCCGAACATATTTAGGCAAGCACACGTACCTGGTGATTTAAATTTCTTTGATTATTGTAACTTGCGCCCAAAATACCGTTAGTATGAGTGTGAGCTGGCGGGCGATGAGTTGTCTGAATAAGAACCGATTTATTGTCACCTGTTCAGCTTATTAATATGAAGAAAACTCTGGCAGGCTTGGGAAAGCGAAAAACCGGCCCGGCATTTACGCTTATCGAATTGTTGGTAGTTATTGCCATTATCGCCATCCTGGCTGCGATTTTGTTGCCCGTTCTTTCCGCTGCCAAACGCAAGGCGCAGCAAACGACGTGTATCAATAATCTGAAACAGCTCGGCCCCGGCATCCAAATGTATGTGCAGGACAATAGCGATTCCTTTCCCGGCATTGCCTCGCGTTACTATGGCTACCAGCCTTCGGATTGGATTTACTGGCGCACGAACACGGCGCTTTACCCGCCCTTTACCAAAAGCCCGATTCTTACTTCCATCCCCGGCATGCAAAAACCTTTGCTCCGGTGCCCGTTGGATGACATCACCTCTGGCCGCCTGACGCAGAGTTATCCCGATGGCTACGGCCCCTATCTTTTTAGTTACAGCTTCACCGGGTTTGGTCTGGATGATAACAAGGATAATTTGGGCATATCCTCGGTGATTGACACGTCCAGCGGCACGCCGGTGGCCCATTTATTCAAGGAAAGCGGCTTGAAAAATCCCGGGAAGAAAATCGTCCTCGCGGAAGAGCCGGGATCACTTGCCGAAAACGACAGCCCGGATGGAACTTCGGTCATTAATGACGGCCGCTGGGTTCCGTCTGAGCTTACCGGCGACCCCGGTGATCCCCTGACCATCCGGCATGGCGGTAAGGCAGACGTGGGCTTCGGCGATAGCCATGTCGAAGCCGTGACGCCTGACTTTGGTTCTGATACGAATAACACCGTGGCTAATTTGTAACCCTGCCCTGGTTTAACAGGCATGAAATCAATTTCGAAACCTGTGCCGTGGACCAGGGCAAAAAAGGCGATGGTATGGGGAACCGCAGGGTTACTGGTGCTGGTCGCGGCCGCGCTGTATTTTGAACGGCACACCATTGCAAACTGGATGATGGTCGCCCGTGGGGAACGCGCCGTTGCCAACCACATCGCCACGCCCATTGATTTGACCGCCAAGTACGCCACGCAGGATGAGAGCTGGGATATTCCCTGGGATTTTCAGGTGTTCAATAACGTGCCGCTTCAGATAGATGGCTCGATGTATCTGTGGGGTTCCGGCAATTCGAAATCAGGCGTGGATTTTCCGGAGGAGATTACGGGAATTGCCGTGAATCAAAAGTTTGATACGCTCTATGTCTACCACGCGACGTTTTACTCAGCCCCAAAAGGGACGCCCGTTTATGAACTGGTATTCCGCTACGAAGACAGTTCGTCCGTGACCAATCAACTGCTTTATGACTCTGACGTCCTCGACTTCAATTCCGGCGTCAAAGGCAACCGGGCGGTAAAAGGACCCACCGGACCTCATTCCCGGCTGGCCTGGGTGGGCGGATCTTTCACCCAGGATGCGAAGCAGCCGCTCCGCTTCTGCCTGACCGCAATCAAAAACCCGCAAGCGAGCCTCGAAGTCACATCCATTGATTTATATTCATGCAAAGGCAGGGCCGCTGCCCTCATCATGGCGATGACGACCGGACCGTCTGATTTGATGAAGTAAGGGGCAGTTCCGCTGTATCTCAAAATATATCACATCGATTTTCTTAATTTCTTTGTCTTAATCCGCTGTTGGCGTGCATATATCAGGTAGAAATGAACGATGACCTTGAGTTGGTTCGGCAATATGCCCTTGACCAATCCGAGCAGGCCTTTGAGACGCTCGTTTCCCGTTACATTGGGCTGGTTTATTCAGCGGCTCTGCGGCAAGTGCGGGATCCCGGTTTGGCCCAGGAAATTACCCAATCGGTATTCGTGATTCTGGCGCGCAAAGCGGGTTCCATTCGCTCCGGGACCATCCTGCCGGGCTGGCTGTACCGGACCACCCGCTATGTCGCGGCCGCCGCGCTCAAGATGCAGCAACGGCGCGAACGCCGCGAACTGGAGGTGCAAATGCAAGCCGCTTTACCCGAAACGGATCCCGCATGGGAACAACTGGCCCCGGCCCTGGACGAAGCCATGGCGCAGCTCAGGGACAAGGATCGCGACGCCATCCTGCTCCGTTTTTTTCATAACAAAAGTTTGCGGGAAGTCGGCGCCGCCTTTGGCATGAATGAGTACGCCGCGCAAAAACGCGTATCACGGGCCCTGGAAAAGTTACGCAAATTCTTCGCCAAACGCGGCGTGGCTTCCACAACCTCGGCCATAGGCAGTGCCATTTCCGCCAATTCCATCCACGCCGCGCCGGTTGGCCTCGTAAAAATAATTTCCGTGGCCGCCCTCACCCAGGGCGCGGCGGCTTCCGCCTCAACCCTAACCCTTGCTAAAGGAGCATTGAAACTTATGGCATGGACAAAAGCAAAGACAGCTATGGTCGCGGGTGTGGTCATTTTACTCGCGGCCGGGACGGTGACCATTCCCATTTATGTTCATCACGCCAAAAGACATCCGTTTAATCCTGACGATTTTTGGGCGACGAATTATCCCAAGCCGGATTTTAATGCCGGGAAGCATGGCGATGATCTCAGTAACTGGACATTCCCGGCTTCGCCCATTCAATTATGTTCCATTAGCGGATTATTGAACCAATGCATGAATTTAACCGGCTGGCAATATCTCATAGATAAAAATGTGGCGGCCGGAAACATCCAATTTGGAAATGCCAAGCCATTGAATGGTGAAGAGTGGGTAGCCGCGTTTGAAAATGCGTTGCAAAGCAATAAGCCTCAATGGTACGACCCCAAAACAAAAAAATTTCGCGTTGAAAATCTTGTTTTAATCCGATATCCAGACCAGAAAATTGTCCTGGTTTTACCCCCGGAGAAGGCTGCCCAATATCAAAATCTGCCTGCGGAAACAACCGAGGCAATGGCAAAAAAATTCGAGCCGGCTGCTTCAGAAACATCGGACATATCTCCGGAGACAGCCTTCCTGCAGGAATCCACCAACCGTCTTAACCTGGCTAAACAATGGGGGCTGTGCTGCCGCATTTTTGCCCAGGAGCATAATAGCCTGCTGCCGGACAACATGGCACAATTGAGAGACTATACGCACGGTCCCCGGGACACCAATTGGGAGATGGTCTCGAGCGGCAGTTTGGATAGTATTCGCAATCCGGGCGCCACAATTTTGCTGCGCGAAAAAGAGTCCAGGCAGGGTCCAGATGGCGCCTTTGTGAAGGCCTATACGTTTGTTGACGGGCGCGCTCGATTGGAAACATCTCCCGATGGGAATTTCGCTACTTTGGAGCAACAACGCGGTTTTTTGGTTTATCGGGCGGGAAACTGAAATCAATCACTAACATTTCTGGAATATTCGCTCCTTCCATAAATGCCATTCTGCCGGGTTCCGTTCTTGTAAGTTTCTGTCGATGGGCAATTTTCAATTAGCATCAGCTTTCAAACTTTTTAAAAAAATAGCGGTAGTGACTACCTTTCTTTTTCACCAACAGTCATGGTAAAATGCCCGGTGCATGAAAAATGTGCTGACATTTCGAGGCGGGGGCGACGGGGAATCATCCTCATTGTCATTCTCATCCTCTATCGACAGCGCGGCGCCTTTAACCCCTCCCTAAATTGCGAAACGAACCCAATTTCATTCAAAACATCCTGTCCTTCAAGCACTAACAACGAAAAAATTTCTGTTTTGGCCAAAAGCAAATCTTATGAGGCGAAAGATCCCGCCTACGATCAAAATTTATCTCTTTCATTTCGGAAGGCTACGGAAGGCTACGGAAGCCCCCGGGGGTGCCCATTAATCTTGATTGCCGCGAACGAACTGCCGATGCTAATGAACGCTAAAAATGAACAATTCTTACAATCGGACGCAACAACTCATCGAAAAGCCTGTTGTTTTTTTAAGCCACTCGACGAAAAACAAACGCGAACTTATTGCGCTAAAGGAATTGTTAGATCGGAAAGCAGCTGGCTTTATTGATTTTTTTCTCTCGTCTGATGGTGAGAGTATCCCGCTGGGAACAAATTGGGTACAGAGGCTAAATGAGGCGCTCAAAAAAACAAAGCTCATGTTTGTATTTGTATCGCAGGAATCATTAAAATCTGAATGGCTTCTTTTTGAATCTGGATATGCTTACGGCAATGACGTTCATGTGGTTCCCTGTTGTCTTCCTGGGGCTGAAATGAAGCATTTGCCCGCGCCGTTAAAGCTTTTGCAAGCACACAATGTGCATAGTGCAAAAGATTTAAATGCAATAACAAAAAAATGTAATGAAGTGTTTGATACAAAAATACCTGAAAAATTTACCTCGCAAGAATTTGCCTCGATTTTTCGCGGGAATACACCTCATGGTGAACAAATCAGCGAAATCTTATGGGAGCCTCTCGTTCGTGAAATAAACGTAGAAATCAAGGGGCCGCCAAATGGAGCTCAAATATTTGAGCGTCTGTGCAGGCGGCGAAAGCTCGATTCTTTCATGGATAGACCGGGGACAAATGTTAAATGGAAGAAGGCAATCTCAGCAGGTGTGGCGTTATTAGAAGAATCGGAGTGGTTTGATGATGTGAAACGTGAACGCGTTACTGGACAAAATGAATGCCGCTATACATTTACTTTGTCGCCTCGATTGTTTGGTGTGACAGCTGGCATAATTGATTTCTGGCGTAAAAAAATGAAGGTTAAACCTTACTTTCAGATGGAAGTAAGTTTCAATTATGGCGTTTGCCTTGAATCAATAACACATGAACTTACAACTAAATTATTTGGATCAGAAATCCGCGCATTGGATGAGAACTTTTTCTTACTTCGTGATTTGCGGTTTTCATTAGCCCGCCCTCACCCGAGCTGGAAACCAGTTGACGATCCTCATTTGACCATTTTTTGGGTTCGCTATCTTTCGAAGATTCCGCTCGAAGAACTATTGATTGATTTGCTAGAAAGAAAGGTGCTTTATTTGGAAAATAAACACCTTATTGGGCAAGTTTTCAAAAATAAAAAATGATAGGCGTTTCTTTCAAAAAATGAATAAATCCGACCATTGGCTCCGACAGCTTAAAAAGATCGTCCCCCCGGGAGACATTATTTCCGAGCCTGCCAAACTGGCTGCTTATGCCGGCGATAAATGGTTTGCCGCCCATACGCCGGATGCCGTCGTCCGGCCACGCAATACGAAATCTGTTTCAAAGATTCTGGCCTTTGCCAATCGCCGTAAAATTCCCGTAACCGCCCGCGGCGCGGGCTATGGTTACGTCGGCGGCGCGGTGCCGGTGCGTGGCGGCATTGTTCTTTCACTTGAGCGCATGAACCGCATTTTGGAAATCAATGAGAAGGATTTCGTCGCGGTTGTTCAACCTGCGGTCATTACGGAAAAGTTTCAGGAAACCGTGGAGAAAAAAGGATTGTTTTATCCTCCCGACCCGGCCAGCCGCGCGAATAATTTCATCGGCGGCAATCTTGCCACCAATGCCGGCGGCCCGCGCTGCCTCAAATACGGCGTCACACGCGATTACGTGCTCGGCCTCGAAGTCGTCCTGGCCGATGGGCGCGTGATGCGCCTTGGCGGCCGCACGCATAAAAATAAAACCGGCTTCGACCTGGTGAAACTCTTTATCGGCTCCGAAGGTTTGCTCGGCGTGATTACTGAAGCCACGCTGAAACTGATTCCGCGCCCGCCCTTTCGCGCCAACCTGGCTGCGGGATTTGGTTCCATGCCCAATGCCGTGCGCGCGTTGCAGGCCATCCTGGCGGCGGGCTTTTTGCCCTGTGCGCTGGAATTGGCCGACCAATTCACTCTCGCCGCCGCTGCCAAATACACCAAAAGCAAACAGCTTGGTGTTTGCAAGGCGCACCTGATTGTCGAACTCGACGGCCAGGAAAAATCCATTCGCAATGAGCTGCCGCAAGTTGAGAAGATTATCCGCCGTTTCCAACCGCAATTCGTGGACCGCGGACTGGGCGACGTCCAATGCGAGCGCGTCTGGCAAATCCGCCGCGAATTTTCTTTTTCCCTACGCGCCACCGGCCTGACCAAGCTGAACGAAGACATCGTTGTACCGCGCGGTCATTTGGAAGACCTGTTCAAGTTCACCGCTCGTTTGCAGGCCAAATACAAAATGGCCGTGGCCTGCTTTGGTCATGCCGGCGATGGCAACATCCACACGAACATCATGGTGGATTATGAGCAGCCTGGCGCGAAGGCCCGCAGCGAGAAAGCGCTCGATGAATTATTCCGCTGGGTGCTGGCGCACGGCGGTGCCATTACCGGCGAGCACGGCATCGGCCTCGCCAAGAAACGCTGGTGGCCGCTCGCGGTGTCCAAAGAAGTCCGCGACCTGCACGTTGAAGTCAAACGCGCCCTCGACCCTAACGGCATCCTGAACCCGGGAAAGTTCGTTGATCTTTGAAAGAGTGTTACGGTTGCACCTCAAACGCGGCCGGCGTTCCTGACGCGCTATCCTGGCAAATCCAAAGTTGGAATTTGCCCGGCTGCACGATCCAATGGCCTTGCGCGTCGTAAAACCCGAGGTCGTTCGCGGCGAGCGTAAAACTGACTGTCTCCTTTTGGCCCGGCTGCAGGAGGACTCTCTTAAATCCTTTCAGCTCGCGCACCGGGCGCGTCCCGCCGGCAAACGCCAGGTCGCGAATGTATAGTTGCGGCACTGCAATACTCGGGCGCTTGCCGGTGTTGCTCACATCAATGCTCGCCGTGAGCGTGCCATTGGTCGTCAGCGTTTGAGAATCAAGTTGCACGTCTCCGAATTGGAAGGTCGTGTACGCCAGACCGTAGCCGAATGGCAGGAACGGCACAGTTGGGCCATCCACATAGTTGCCATGCCAGTGACCGAAGCCCGGTCGCCCGGTGTTGTCATGATTATAATAGAACGGCACCTGGCCGACGCTGTATGGAAATGTCGTCGTCAACCGGCCCGACGGGTTAACATCGCCAAACAGCAAATCGGCAACGCCATTACCGCCCTGGACGCCCGGGAACCACGCTTCCAAAACCGCAGTGGCATTGCTAAAGACATTCGGCAGCGCCAGCGGACGCCCGTTGAAAAGTACCACGACGATCGGTTTGCCTGTTGCAGCAATCGCATTCAGCAATTCCTGTTGCCGGCCCGGCAGATCGAGCGAGCTGCGGCTGCCGTCTTCGCCGCTCCAATCACGCGGTTCGCCCAGCGCCATGACCACGACATCGGCGTTCGTTGCCGCCGCGACTGCCTCGGCGATTTCATTGGAGCCCGTGGGATTTTCAGAAATGGGAGAATAGTCATTGAGGTGCGTTCGTCCCCGGCCTATCTCAAGAATAGCGCAACCGCGCGAAACGTTCAGTTCGCCGCCATAAGAGAGCTTCTGCTGCATGCCGGTGGCGAGAGAAACGCATTCATCGGCATGGGCACGGGAATACCATGGTCCAACCAATTCCTCACCGTCAGAGCCGAGCGGCCCAATGAGCGCAATTTTGACATGCTTGGACAGCGGCAAAAGATTGTTGTCGTTTTTCAGTAGTACACAGGATTTGGCCGCAGCCTCGCGCGCGAGGGCGACGGCATCCGGATGCAGGTACGCGGTTTTATAAAGCGATTCGTCGGTGTAAGGACGGTCAAAAAGTCCCTTGGCAAATTTCACCATCAGCACCCGCCGGACGGCGTTATCCAGGGTTTCTTTGGAAATCTTTTTCTCTTCGATTTGCGCTTTGACCGTTTCAACATAGGTCGTGGACATCATTTCCATGTCTACGCCCGCGTTGAGCGCGATCCGCGCGGCCTCCGCGTCGTTGGCCGCCAGCCCGTGGTCAATCAATTGGGACACGGAATCGTAATCGCTAACGACGAAGCCTTTGAAATTCCATTCGTTCCGCAGGACTTCCGTGAGCGTGAACGGATTTCCGCTGGCGGGGATGCCGTCCAAATCGTTGAAGGCGCTCATCACCGTCAATGCCCCGGCGTCAATGGCGGCTTTAAATTGTGGCAAATAAAAATTCCGCAACGTGAAAGGAGAAATCTCGGTGGTGTTATAATCGCGTCCGCCTTCGGCGGCACCGTAGCCGACGTAATGTTTCACACAGGCGACTACGCGGTCCGGGTCCGCCACGTTCTCTCCCTGGAATCCTTTCACGTTGGACACGGCGTAAAGCGAACCAAGATAGGGGTCCTCGCCAAATCCCTCGGCAATGCGTCCCCAGCGCGGATCGCGTGCGAGGTCCACCATGGGCGAGAACGTCCAATCAATGCCCGCCGCCGAAGCTTCGCGCGCAGCGATAGTTTGGGTGCGTTCGAAAAGGCCCGGTTCCCACGAGCACGCCTGCGCCAGCGGAATGGGAAAGACCGTGCGAAAGCCATGGATCGCGTCGTGTCCCAGAATCAGCGGGATGCCCAGCCGACTTTGCTCAATGGCGATGTGCTGCACTTTATTTCGCAGGATGGGCGTCTCGATGCGGATCGAACCATCCAGAAAGGAGCCGATGCCGCCGTTGCGAATCGTTTGGGCCATGGTGACGTCCACATTGTCTTCCAGGGTCGCCTGCCAGAGCTGGCCGATTTTTTCGTCAACCGTCATTCGCTTGAGCAAATCGTTGACGCGCTTTTCAATCGGCTGGGTGGGATTCTCATAAACATCCATTTTCCCGTTTTTATTGAGGTCAATCCAGCCCTGGTGATAGATGGAAGCAGGGTCCGCGCCTGCCGCGGCCACTGCAAACAAACCTCCCGTGAGAATAGCAAAGATTTTCACGCGGGAAATGTGGCGTGAAACACGGATAAATTCAAAAAGAATTTCCATCCCCTTGAAAGAGGAGTGGCGCTCGGCAGATTCTCACTGAATCAATCCACGTTTCTTGAGGAGCGTTTCCATGGCCTTATCCATCAGGAAATCCGCCAGCGGTTTCGTAATCTCGTCGAGCGCAGCGATGGCTGCTTGCAATTGTTTTAATTCCCCCGCGCCGGCTTGGGAATCATCTACGGACAATGCTTTTTCTACTTCATTTGTGGCTGCTTCAACTTTCTGGCGATAGTCAGCTTCCATTTCATTGGCGCAGGCAGCCAGGGCATTTTTGGTTGCCGCCAGCGTTTCGTTCGCCTTGAGCCTGGCCTCAATCCACCGGCGTGCAGCCAAATCTTCAAAGGCGTGGGCGACTGATTCCTCGACCATCTGTTGCACGGCGGAATCGTCCACATCCACGGCGGATTTCATTTCCACAATTTTTTCTTTGCCTGTTTTGACATCGCGGGCGAGCACGTGAAGGATTCCGTTGGCGTCGATTTCAAATTGCACGCCTACGCGAGCTATGCCACGCGGCGCGGTTTCGAACTCAATCGTAAATTTGCCGAGGCTCCAGTTGTCGCGGGCCCGCTCGCGTTCGCCCTGCAAAACGTGAATGAGCATCGAGCGCTGGTTATCCATGGCGGTGGTGAACATTTCCCCGGCTTTGACGGGGATGGTCGTGTTGCGCGGGATGAGGACGTTCATCAGGCCGCCGAACGTCTCAATCCCCAGCGACAGCGGAGTGACATCGAGCAACAATACGTTTTTGAAACCGCCGCTCAAGATTTCCGCCTGGACAGCCGCGCCCAGCGCAACGGCCTCGTCCGGATTTTGCGATGTGTTCAGCTCCGGGCCGCTGGCCTTGTGAAATTCTGTCCCAATACGAAGCGACCCGCGTGTTTCCTCAAACTCGGCGCAACCAAACAGCTCAGCCACAAACTTGCGCACCAATGGCATTCGCGTCTGGCCACCCACCAGGATAACCTGATCCAGGTCTTTGGGTTCGAGTTTCGCGTCCGCCAGCGCGCGCAGGCAATGTGATCGCGTCCGGGTGATAATATCACGTGTCAGGTTTTCCAATTCAGTTCGCGTGAGCTTGTATTGGAAAGAAAAGTCCGGCGTTAAAAAAGGCAGGGAGATTTCGATTTCCGTTTCAGTGGACAGCTTGATTTTGGCGGTTTCAGCGGCTTCCCGCAGGCGGGACAAAATGGCCAAATCATCGGAGGATGGCAGCTTCGATTCGCGATTGATTTGTTCAACCAGGAATTGAACGATGCGCTTGTCCAAATCATCGCCGCCGAGGCGTGTGTTTCCATTAGTCGCCAATACCTGGAAGACGCCTTCGTTTAATTCCAGGATAGAAAGGTCAAACGTGCCGCCGCCAAGGTCGTAAACCGCTATCTTCGATTTCTCTTTGAGCTTGTCGAGACCATAGGCGAGGGCAGCGGCCGTTGGTTCGTTCAGGATCCTCTCCACCGTAAAACCAGCCAGTTCACCGGCGCGCTTGGTGGCAGCGCGTTGAGCATCATTGAAGTAGGCCGGAACAGTGATGACCGCGCGCGTGACTGCCTCGCCGAAGTAATTTTCAGCATCACGCTTTAATTTCTTTAAAACTTCGGCGGAGATTTCTTCGGGCGAGAAATTTTTTCCGTGGATAGGAATGGCGGTAGATCCATTGTCGCTATTCAGCGCATAGGTAACGGGCTTTTCTTCCTCAGAAATTTCGGCGAAACGCCGGCCGATGAAGCGTTTGACGGAATAAATCGTTTCCACGGGTTTGAGTACACGCACCCGGTTAGCCTCGTGGCCAACCATTGGTTGGGCCTCTGCTGCCGGAAAATGGACGACCGATGGCGTCAGGCGGCGGCCTTCGGCGTCCGCGATGACATACGGGATGCCCGAATCCACCGTGGCGACGAGTGAATTCGTGGTGCCCAAATCAATGCCGACAATTTTGCTCATGCGTGCGCGGAGATTGAACCATGAAATGCCCTTGGGACACAGATTTTTCCGCCGGACGTTTAATTTTATCCTTTTTTGCCTTTTTGCCGTCCAGCGTTTATCCTTATGCTTTTCGTATGAACTGCGTCGTTACCGCCGGGCCGACCTTCGAGCCACTGGATGAAGTGCGCCGTCTCACCAATTTTTCCACTGGCCGCCTCGGCACTGAGCTTGCGAACTATCTCGCCGCGCGCGGGCACAAAGTCATCCTGCTCATCGGCGAGACCGCCGTCTATGCCGGCGAGCGGAAGGCGCAGCGGGTGGAAAATTTTACCACCACGGCAGACTTGCGCGATAAATTGAAATCAATTTCTGCAAAAAAAGTGGACGGCATTTTTCACGCGGCGGCCGTCAGCGATTTTGCTTTCGGCCGGATTTTCGAGCCGGACAACGCCGGCAAACTGGCTGAAATTAAAGGAGAGAAAAAAATTTCGACCCGGCGGGGGAAATTACTGGTGGAACTCGTGCCCACGCCCAAGGTTCTTTCCGAGCTGCGTGGCTGGTTTCCCAAAACCAAACTGGTCGGCTGGAAATTTGAAGCCGACGGCAAGCGGGCCGACGCCATTGCCGCCGGTCAAAACCAGCTGGCCGAGTGCTCGACCGATTTGTGCGTCGTGAACGGCCCGGCTTATGGTGAAGGTTTTGGGCTCGTCGGTGGCAAGGGCGCGCCGGCACATTTGGCCAATCCCCCGGTTTTATTCGACGTTTTGGAAAAGTTTCTGCGCATTTAGCCCTCTGTGGCTGTCATTTCCGATTGAAGCCACGCTAAACGATTTGTATCGTGCGGCCAGTGTCGCCGCTGGAAAATAAAGTCGCTTTGCCTGCCAATCCTGCTTCCCGGCCGGAACCAAAGCCGCCGTTGCAACAGCCGGTCAGTTCGCTTTGGGGCGTTGGCTCTGAACGCGCAGCGCAACTAGCGCGCCTGGGGATTTCTACCGTCGAAGATTTATTTCTCAATCGCCCGCGCCGATATGAAGACCGTAGGCATTTCAAAAAAATTTCCGAACTGGTGCGTGGCGAACCCGCGACGGCACGCGGGACGATTGTCGCGCTCGGACTCAAACGCTTTCGTCATGGGACAAAGTCGGTTTTTGAAATTGTCCTGGATGACGGCACGGCGCGATTGCATTGCCGTTGGTGGAACCTGCCGTTCATGCAGAACTACTTTGCCCAGGGCGACGAAGTTTTTGTCTTTGGCAGATTGATTGAGACCAAGCCGCGCACGATGGACCATCCCGAGACGGAAGTGATTGAAAGCGGCGAAGAGAGTTTCATTCACATCGCCCGGATCGTGCCCATTTATTCGCTGACAGAAGGCCTGCCCCAGCGCTGGCTGCGCGGCCTCACCTGGCGCACGCTGGAGAAATTCGAGGCGCAATTGGACAGCGGAAGCGCGCAATATGATACGGTGCTGCCTTCGCGCGGTAATGCCCTGCGCATGATTCATTTTCCCGAGGAGCTTTCGGACATGGAAATCGCGCGGCAACGGCTCGCGCTGGACGAGTTCTTAGGATTGCAGCGGCAAATCCAATCGCGCCGGAAAAAATTCGAGGCCAATGTGAAAGCGTTGCCGTGCGGCGGCGACAATCGTTTGATGAAACCCTTTTTGTCGCGACTTGGCTTTAAATTGACCGACTCGCAGACCGCCGTGCTTCGCGAAATCCGCGCGGACATGAGTGGCGCGCATCCCATGCGGCGATTACTGCAAGGCGATGTCGGGTCGGGCAAGACTGTGGTGGCTGCGTGCAGCGCCTTGATGGCCCTTGAAAGCGGATGCAATGTTGCCCTCATGGCCCCGACGGAAATTCTGGCCGAGCAGCATTTCGCCAATTTCAAACGCTGGTTCGAGCCACTGGGCGTTCGCGTGGAATTGCAAACCGGCAGCCGCAAGGTGGAAAATTTAGCGCCGGGCAGATCAAGAATGCTTTTCGTGGGCACCCATGCCTTGTTTTCGTCCGGCTTTGACCTGCCTAAACCCGGCCTCGTTATTATTGACGAGCAGCACAAATTCGGTGTGGCCCAGCGCGAGCAACTGGTGCGCAAAGGAAACTATCCGCACGTGCTCGTGATGACGGCGACACCCATTCCGCGCACGCTCGGCCTGACGCTGTACGGGGATTTGGACATCTCGGTTATTGATAAGATGCCGGCAGGGCGCGGCAAGTTGCAAACGTTTGTTCGCACAACGGACAAGCTGCCTAAGGTCTTCGAATTTATCCGTGAAAAGATTTCCACCGGACGCCAGGCCTACGTTGTCTATCCGCGTGTGGAAGATTCCGGTGGTAAAGAGCTCAAAGCCGTGACGGCGGAATTCGAAAATTTGAAAAAAGTTTTTGCACCGTTCAAGGTTGGCCTGCTTCATGGGAAGTTAAACAGCCGGGAAAAAGAAACAGTCATGGCGGGTTTTCGCGCCAATGAAATCCATATTCTCCTTTCAACCTCGTTGATCGAAGTGGGCGTGGATGTGCCGAACGCCACGATTATGCTGATCGAAAATGCGGAGCAGTTCGGCCTGGCGCAGTTGCATCAGTTGCGCGGGCGCATCGGCCGGGGCGGGCACCAGAGTTTTTGCATTCTGATTTCCGATGCTAAAAAACCCGAGGCACGTGAACGGTTAAAAATCCTGGAAGAAACCGCGGACGGTTTCAAAATCGCCGAGGCCGATTTGAAATTGCGCGGCCCGGGAGAATTGCTTGGTCGTGAGCAGAGCGGCCTGCCTAGATTCCACTTCGGAAACCTCGCCGAAGACCTGGATCTAATCCGCCGCGCGCGCGACATCGTAAAAGCTTCAAATCGTTGAACAGACAAACGGCAGAATATCTCAAACATTTTACTTGCAGCAGATACCGGATGGAGGAAAGTTAATAGCCGGAGGTTAAAAAGTATTATGAAAAAAGTAATATGTCTCACGCTCGCATTCGGCATGGTTTGCATCGGGTTATTGACCGGTTGCAATGACCAATCTTCCACGCCACCGGCGACTCCGCCGGCAACGAACGCACCCGCGCACTAAGCGGGGGGCGGCTTAATCTATGCGCGTAGCGGGCGATTTAAGATTGCCCTGCTTTCGCGCTTGGAATTTGGTTGAACAGGGTTAAGTTGAAGTCATGAAGACTTTATTTTTAATCACGTTCGCGGCGGCGTTTGTCTTGTCCTTGTCCGGCTGCGGCGATGGCAATTCCAGTACTACCGCCGCCGCTCCGGCGGCAAATCAAAGTGCTTCTGCGGCGAATAACTCGAATCCGATTAAACAGCCGATTGATTATGCCGAAAAGAAAGCCGGCCTTGCGGGCCTGAGCGAGGCGGTCCGGCAGTATAACGTGCAGGAAGGACATAATCCGCAAACGCTGCAGGATTTGATGCCCAATTACATTTCCAAAATTCCCGACGCGCCGACGGGTTATAAATGGAATTACGATGCAGCCAGCGGGGCGGTAACGATGGTGCAGCAATAGACGACGCCGGGTTAGAGCGAAAAGAACCGCAGCACTTCGACTTCTTTTTTAAAGACGAGAGAAATGGTATTGTTGTCGAACTGGATGCTCATCGGCGCGCGCGGTTCTTCATGATCCCACATTTCATGGCCGTTGCTTGGGTTAATCCGGATGATTTTCATGAAGGAAGGATTTTGCAGTCCAGCGGCTCCGTCCATTAACTGTTCATCATCATCCCCGGCATCCGACGAGCGATAGGCGAAAATATATTTTCCTGATAAATAGGAAATGTAGCCGCCCGGATAGTAACTCCACAAAATTTTCCCGCTGCTTCCGTCGATTTTTTGCACGATGGCTTCATTTTCCTTGGTCACGTCAATCTGGCGGGAATATTTGATATCGTCCGGGCTGCCGCTGGTGGTATTGAGATAAATATTTCCTTTGTCATCAAAGAACATCCCCACGATGCCCACCGACGGAATACGCCATTTGACATTGCCCGTGGCCGGATCAAACGCCGTCAGGACCGCCTGGTCAAAGATATACAAGGTGCCGTCGTGCTCCACGCACGGGCCTGCGCCGAATTCGGACTGCGCTGAACCAAATTCCGGTTCATGAGGCACAACATCATACGTCAATTGCGACTGCCAGATTTTTTTGTTCGATTTATCCAGGGCAATGACCGTTTTGCCCGCGGTGATGATATTGACTGTTTGCAAGGGGAACAATTGCGGCGGGCCTATCAGTGTGCCTGTCCAGTCCGGCTCTGTCGAATTGGGCCGCCGAACCGCCACCTGGTAGGTGCTCAAATCTTCCGTGACCTTATCGCCGCCTGTGGTGCGCTGGATATCGTTTAATTGTTCGTTGACCGCCGCCGTTTCGTTCGCGGTGCCCAGGTTGGGATCGGAAAGTGCGGACTTTTTCGGGGGCGCTTTCACAGCTTCATGCTCCACCATATTTTCCTGGATCATTTTCGCGGCAAAGGCGAGGTAGCTGTCCCCATCCAGGATAAAGGTAAAATCCAATTGATTCGTATCTTGTTCCCCCGGGACACCCCGGCCTCCCACCGTCGGGGCAGCCTGGACCCTGCGAGGCGGTGGTCTATTTCCCCGGTCTTCCTCGGCGATTTCAGAGTTGATTTGCCGGTTGTGCTGGGCATTTCCCAGCAGGGCAGGCAGGGCGAGGCGTCCCGCATAGGACATGTTTTGCACCTGGTTTTGAACCTTCTGCGGATTGAGCGGCTTCCCGTCATCCACCGGCGAAAGCGGCAACCCGCCGCCTTGTTCGTCTGCGCGACCGGTATTTTTAGCGACGTTGGCGGGGCCGGAACTGGAAAACTTCTCCACGTTCATAGAGCCGTCGTCCATATTGATATGAGTCACCGATGGCGAACCGTCTTCCGAAGTGCTGACCGCTAAAAATTCCTTGTCGTGCTCCTTCAAGTCACCAATGCCATTGGCCACATTGATGGTCTGCAAAACATTCCCGGTATCCCAGTCGTAGTGTGTCATGCTATTTCCACTGGCTACCCAGATATTTTTCCCCGCGCCATGCAGGGACAGGCCTTCTTCTAAACCAATGCGGGCGTGTTTCTGGCGGAGATTCGCCGGCTCCAGTGTCGACCCGGAAACTTCAGTGGCGCCTTCACGTAACTGTTGCTGCGCTTCCTCATCTTCCGCTTTGAGCACCGCTTTTATCTGTTCGGGGGTAACGAGGTCAACCGACCAAACCTTCTGTTTGGTTTTTAAATTGTACCGCGCCAGCGTGCCACCGTGCAGGAAAACAATTTGGTTTCCATCAGCAATCCATGAACCCCCCGAGTGCGAGATATCATCCCAGCGCACGGAGAAATAGACCCTGGGTACCGAACCAATCCACGCGTACCAAAACCAGAAGCCCAGTGCGCCAAAGACGATCACTGCGGCAATGGTGGAAATTAAACCGGTCTTACGCCAAAATTCCCTTTGGACGGCGAACTTACGCCCGCCATACGAGGGCGTGGTCATGCTCGGGCCTTCCACTTTATTCCGGCAAAATGGCGAGCAGAACGGGCCGAATTGGTCAAGGCACTGCGGACAAATGGGCTTATGACAGACCTGGCATTGTTCCGTGGCCAATTCGGTGCGGTGTTTCGAGCAATACTTGCTGGCTTCCGCCGCTGGCTGCTGCGGTGCGGCTTCAGCATGACCGCGGTTAATTTTTAAACGTGGTCCGCTGGCATCCACCGGAGGCGGAGGGGTGGCCGGGGCGGCAGGTGGTGGAGGCGCCGCTTGTGTCGCCGGTGCTTGGGGTGGGGCAGCCTGCGCGCCCATCTGCTGGCTAATCAGGCTGTTCACATATTCCGAATAATCCTGCCCGCAATTCTGGCATACGAACGTCACCCGGCCCATCCCGGGCACCACGTCCAGTTCATACTTCGCGCCACATGAGCATTGGATTTTCATTCGGTCAAGGTTTTGGATTCAATAGCACGATACCGTTCGAAAAGGCCAGCGAAAATGCCGCGTTAGGCGCGCTGTCCTGCACGCTGCCGTCGCAGAAGAGAACGTTTCCGCCATATTTGTGGTGGTTATTGCCGGGCGCTTTTCCGTTTAGCGAAAAGACCTGCTCGCTGGCGTTTTTAGACAGGGTGTTGATTTGCCGGTCCGACATCAAAAAATCTCCCGCTCCGGTATTGGTATCGCGCCCCATATAGTACGCGTAACTGATTTTGTGCTGGTCCAGCGGTGCACCCATGGGAATCGCCGAATCCCGTCCCCCCGGGCAAATGAAAATCGACGTGTCTGCCGTGTATTTGGGCACCAGTGGCGCCAGCACTTGCTCGGACGTTTGCACATTGGTGCTCCGGGGGTAAACGCCGTAATCATTTCCGTAAATTTGCAGCGCGAGGTAGATTTTTTGCAGGTTACCCGCGCAAAGTTCCTTTTGGGTGCGTTGATGGCTTGCCGAACCGAAGCTCATCAGCATCACATACATAACGGCCATCAAGGCTACGACGATCAGCAATTCAACCAGCGTAAATGCTGTGGCATTTCCGTTTCCGGCGGGGCGGGGGACCGTCATAACTTATTTGTAATCCAATTAAATAATTATGGCAAGGCGACTTACGATGGGTAGTGTTTAAGAAATGGGGGCGTCCCCATTGGCCAGCGGTGCCACCCGCAAAATTTGCTCGCCAAAAATTCCTCCTTCATGACATTTTAACGGATGCTGGAACAAATCATCATCCTCGATTTCGGGTCGCAATATACCCAGGTCATCGCCCGTCGCGTGCGCGAGCGCAATGTCTATTCGCAAATTCTGCGTTACGACGTGAGTGCCGGTGAAATTGCGAAGCTTGCGCCCAAAGGAATCATCCTGTCCGGCGGTCCTTCGAGCGTTTATGCCCAGGGTGCGCCCCTGCCGGACAAAGGGATTTTTTCGCTCGGCATCCCCGTGCTGGGCATCTGCTATGGCGTGCAACTCCTCGCGCAATTCCTCGGCGGCAAAGTCGAGAAAGGCCTCCGGCGCGAATATGGCAAGGGCACGTTACAAGTGAAGGACACCTCGTGCCCGCTGTTCGCCAATTTGCCCGGGACACTCCAGGTCTGGAACTCGCACGGCGACAAACTCACAAAGCTGCCGCGCGATTTCAAAAGCGTCGCCGTCACGGAAAATTCCGAATTTGCGTCCATCGAAAATCGTAAACAGAAATTTTTCGGTCTCCAATTCCATCCCGAAGTCGCGCATACGCCACTGGGCAAAGAAATCATTGCCAACTTCGTCCACAACATTTGCGGCTGCGGCAAAAATTGGACCATGCGCAGCTATATCGCGCAGGCCGTGGACGAAATCCGTGCGCAAGTTGGAAAGGAAAATATCATCCTCGGCTTAAGCGGCGGGGTGGATTCCAGCGTCGCTGCGGCCTTGCTGCACAAGGCCATTGGCGACCAGCTCACCTGCATCTTTGTGAATAACGGCGTGCTCCGCGCCCGCGAAGCTGAAACCGTGCAGGACGTTTTTGGGAAACATTTTCATATCAAGCTCAAGTACGTGGATGCCTCGAAACGGTTTCTCACGAAATTGCGCGGCGTCACCGATCCCGAGCGCAAACGCAAAATCATCGGCAAAGAGTTTATCGAAGTGTTCAACGACGCCGTGACTGAATTGCGCAAGGGCAAAAAAAACGCCGGCGCTGGCGGCCAGTACAAATTCCTTGCGCAGGGAACTCTCTACCCGGACGTCATCGAATCCGTTCCCATCGCCGGGAACCCCGCCGCCCTCATCAAGAGCCATCATAATGTCGGCGGCCTGCCCAAAAAAATGAAGTTCGCCCTGGTCGAGCCGCTCAAATATTTGTTCAAGGACGAAGTGCGCCAGTTGGGCCTGGAACTCGGTTTGCCCAAAGAAATCGTTTTCCGCCAGCCGTTCCCCGGCCCCGGCCTCGCCGTGAGAATCCTCGGCGAAGTCACCCCCTCCCGCTGCGAAATTTTGCGCAATGCCGATGCCATCGTCGTGGAGGAAATGAAATCATCCGGGCTCTACTACAAGATCTGGCAGAGCTTCGCCGTCCTGCTGCCCGTCCGCAGCGTCGGCGTCATGGGCGATGAACGGACCTACGATTACACCATTGCCATTCGCGCCGTGGAATCCCAGGACGGCATGACCGCCGATTGGGTGAAACTGCCTTACGAACTGCTGGAAAAATTGGCCAGCCGCATCATCAACGAAGTCAAAGGCGTCAACCGCTGCGTCTTCGACATCACCAGCAAGCCGCCCGGAACGATTGAGTGGGAATAGATTAAATAACGAAACCATGAAGGCGGTTTTTTTGAACCAAAAGGGAGAGGCTGATTCCCTGGTCGTTGGCGAAATTCCCGAGCCGCGTGCGCAGGCAGGAGAGGTGCTGGTCAAAGTCCACGCGACCGCCGTCATGCCTACTGAGCTTCAGTGGTTTCCCACCTTCAACCTGCCGTCTGGCAAACCTCGCCCGTTTCCAGTGGTGTTGAGCCATGAATTCTCGGGAGTGGTGGCGTCCACCGGCCCCAAAGTCACCGGCGTCAGTGTTGAGGACGAGGTGTATGGACTAAATGACTGGTTCACCAATGGCGCTCAGGCCGAATACTGCCTCGTCCAAGAGACCGCGTTGGCCCGCAAACCAAAGTCGCTCCGCCATTCCGAAGCTGCTGTAGTTCCTGTTTCCGCGCTGACTGCGTGGCAGGGCTTATTTGAGCGGATAAAACTGGAACGCGGCCAGCGTGTGCTCATCCACGGTGCGGCCGGTGCAGTGGGCAGTTTCGCGGTGCAGATGGCACGATGGTGGGGTGCCCAGGTTATCGCCCCGGTATCATCCGGAAACATGGACTTCGTTCGCTCCCTCGGTGCAAATGAGGTGATGGATTACCGGACCACGCGATTTGAAGACACGGTAAAAGAAGTGGACGCCATTTTTGATGCGGTTGGTGGTGAAGTCATGGAACGCTCATGGAATATTTTGTCAAAGGGAGGCAAAGCCGTCACCGTCGCCACCCAAAGCTCGGAAGCCGCGGACCAGCGGGTACGCGATGCCTTCATGCTGGTGCGGGCCGATGGCGCGTTGCTGGCCACCATTGCCGGCTTGATTGACGCCGGTGAATTTCGCGTATTCGTTGCCGAAGTTTTGCCATTAGCCGAAGCACGGCAGGCTTACGCAATGGCACAGCAAGGTTCGGCGCGCGGCAAAGTCGTCCTCAGCCTCCAGGACGACGCACCGCTTAATTCTTAACGCATGATAGGCGCATGTGTTGCCCCAAATTCCAGATGTTCTTTCTTGGTGTCATTTTGATCAGTTATTCTGCCAACGCCACAGGCCTCCGCGTCAGCTCTGATTTTCCCGGCGGTTCCGCCAGGGTCTTGAACATCGACCCATCCAATAACTTCATCCGCATTACGCCCGCTGGAGATCCTAAACACGGATGGCCAAACTGGTGGTTTTTCCGGCTCGATGGCGCTGATGTCAATAAGCCCGTGCTTCTCGAAGTCGTCGCCAATCAGGGGCCGGTGCAAACGGATACTCCGGGCCAGTTTCGAAAGCTGCCCGCCAATTGGTCCCTGCCTGACCGCGCCGCAGTTTCCATGGATGGAACGAATTGGGAACATACCGCCAAAGGCAGGCGGCAGGGAGATAAGATCGTTTATCAAATCAACACCAGCGCCTCCACGTTATGGCTGGCGTGGGGACCTCCCTTTACGTTGAAGGATGCCGACCAGATTATTCGGGAAACCTGCCATCGTTCACCTGATGCCACGCGCTTTGTCCTGGCTCGCACGCTGGGAGGCCGGTCCGTGCCGGCCGTGCGCATTACTGAACCCGGTGCGACCAACAGTCCGCGTTACGGTGTTTGGATCCAGGCGCGCCAGCATGCGTGGGAGAGCGGTTCCAGTTGGGTAGCGGCGGGACTCCTCGAGTGGCTCGCTTCGGATGATCCTGACGCTCAATCCCTCCGCCGCAAAGCCGACATCACGGTCATCCCCATCATGGATGTAGACAGTGTGGAGACCGGGCAGGGCGGCAAGGACCAGATACCCCACGATCAAAACCGGGATTGGGGCACGACGACATACTTTCCGGAAGTCGGCGCCGCCAAGGACCACCTGGCCGCCCTGATGAAAGCCGATCGGTTGGACATATTCCTTGATTTGCACGATCCCGGTCCTAGTGAACGTGTCGTTGATTTCTATATTCCACCCCTGCCGCTTTTATTTCCGCAACGGATCGCGAACGAAGATGATTTTCTAGCCATCGTACAGGAGCAAGTGACCGGGCCTATTCCTTTCACGGGAACCATCAAGCCGCTCCCCCGGACTTATGATCCGGAGAAGAACAAAAGCTCAGATACCTGGCCGCCCACGCGCAGCGCGCATCACGCGATTTCGCTCACCATGGAAATACCCTGGAACGTTCCCGGCAGCACACCGTCCGGTTACCGCGAAACCGGCGCGCAACTGGGCCGCTCCATCAGCCTCTATCTGCAGCCAAACATCAGGCCAGTTTCGGAAATTACCACGAACATGCCGCCGCGCTTCTGGCCTGCGACGATTTTTAGCCAGTGATCGGCTGTCGTGTTGCAAAATTAGCCACTCACTTATCGTCTCCGTCTGTTACGAGGCCATTCTTTTCTCCGTCCGGACGAAGCCGGAAGCTGATATGGCCTCGAAGAGGATTGCGTTTTGAAGGATGCTTTTAAGGCGTCCCCGGCTTTCGCGGCCAGCCGGAAATCCACCTGCTTTTTAGCCGTGTCCACCGTCGCCACCTGCACTTCCAACTTATCGCCCAGGCGAATCATCCGCCGGGTGCGGCGGCCAATGAGCTGGTTGCGCTCCTCGTCGTAGATATAAAAATCATCCTCCATCGTGGACAACGGCACCAGGCCGCTCATCGCCAGCCCCGGCACATCCACGAAGAAACCGAAGTTGCGCAAGTCCGTGACCAGCGCCGGATATCGTTGCGGTCTGCCGGATGCGAGTTGTGCCTTGAGGAAGGCAAACAGCTTGACGTCTTTGCTGTCGCGTTCCGCGTCGGCGGAATTGCGTTCCGTGTCCGAAATGTGCTCCGCGGTTTCCTTGAGCGGTTTCCCGGCGCGATCTTTTTGAAATAATGCGCGATGCACCACCAGGTCGGCGTAACGGCGGATGGGCGAGGTAAAGTGAGTGTACTTCTTTTTCGCCAGGCCGTAATGGCCGAGCGGATTAACGTCATAACGCGCCCGCATGAGCGATTTCAAAAGGCCGATCTTGAGCGCCGGGCCGATGGGCAGGGTGCTTAGCCGCTGGAGCAGCTTTTGCACCTCAAACGGCCGGCTCAAATTGCCGCACGGAATATGGTGGCTCAAAACGTCGTCGCGATACTCGCGCAACCGCCGTTCGTCCGGCTCTTCGTGCACGCGATAAATCGCCGGCACATTCAGGCTCATCAAGCGCGTGGCCACTGCTTCATTGGCCAGCAGCATGAACTCCTCGATGAGCTGGTGCGAAATGTCATTTTCCATCCTCTCGATGCGCGTGATGCGCCCCCGTTCATCCAGCCGGATTTTGCTCTCGGGAAAATCCAGTTCGAGCGAGCCCGCCTTGAACCGCAATCGCCGGATGCGCTGGGCCAGTTCGCTGGCGTCGTGCAACATTCGTTCGATATCCGTGGCTGGCTTGCGTTGCAACACTTCCAGCGCTTCGCGGTAGGTGAACCGCCGCTGCGAATGGATGACCGCCGGATAAAACTTCGTGGCCAGCACGCGGCCATCCTGCGAGATAGAGAACTCCACGCACTTGGTCAGCCGGTCTACGTTTGGTTTCAATGAACAAAGTTCGTTGCTCAACGCTTCCGGCAGCATCGGGATCACCCGGTCCACCAGGTAGGTGGAATTGCCACGCTTCGCGGCCTCGTCATCCAGCGCCGTGCCGGGTTTCACATAATGCGATACATCGGCGATGTGCACCCACAACGTCCATTCGCCGGTGGATGTCCGTTGCAAACAAATCGCGTCGTCAAAATCCTTTGCGTCATCCGGGTCGATCGTTATCACAGGCAGGCCCCGGCAATCCTCGCGCCCGTGCAATTCATGCGGCGACACGGCGTTGCCGATGGCTCGCGCCTCGGCCAGCACATTTTTTGGAAAATGCAGCGGCAGGTTGTATTGGCGCAGCACCGAGAGCATGTCCACGCCTTCCTCATCCGGCGCGCCGAGCACTTCGATGATTTCGCCTTCCGGATTGGCATTGCGCGATTCCCATTCGCGCAACTCCACCACCACCTTGTCGCCAATCTGCGCCGGGCGGCCCACGTCGCGCGGTTCGGGCACATAAATGTCATGCGGTATGCGCGGATCATCCGGCACCACATAGAGAAACCGCCTGCCGCGCTGGAGCGTGCCCACAATGTTTGTCCGGTGCCGTTTCAGCACGCGAATGACCGTGCCAGTATTTTTGCTTTCCGGCCGGTCGCGCCGCACCAGGACATGGTCCTCGTGCAAAGCCGTCAGCGTCGCATTTTCGGGAATGGCAATTTCCTTAATGGCTGAGTCGTCCGGGATCAGGAAACCTTTCCCGGCGCGATTAATGCGAATGCGCCCGGGAATCAGGTCTGCCTCTTGCGGCAGGATGTAGCGGTTACCTTTGATCCGGGCAATGCGCCCGGTGCGTTCCAGCCGGCGTAATTCGCGCTGTAACTCCTGCTGCCGGTGGCGCGGCCAGCCCAGTTGCTGCAACAGCTCGGGAACATTCGCCGGGGCGTATTCATCACTGGCCAGTAAATCTAAAATTTGTTTTTCCATGCTTGGTTATATCGCTACATTGAGCATAACAGACCGCTCTGCGTTTGCATCGCTTTATCGGAGCAATAAGCGAGTCAGGGCGATTTCAAGAATCGCTGACTATCGACCCTGCTATTCCCCCTCTCCTTGGGGAGAGGGCAGGGGTGAGGGAGAGCTAAACAAAAAGCAGGCGGCGACTTCCATGCGTCCACCCAACACCGCGCTTGAATTAAGCCGCCGGATAGATGAATTTTGCTCCTGTGAAACTGCAACAAGGCCAGGTTTGGAAATGCGGCGAGCAATATGTCCGCATTGTTCAGCTCGAACGGCTCGAAGTCGGCTACAAATCCGCGTCGAACCTCAAGTTCTCCGACGGCAAACATCAGCACACGAGCAAAAAAGATTTCTGCCGCCTGCTCAAAGGCGCGACGCTGGTGTCGCCCCTACCGCCAGAAAAATCCTCCCCACCGGCAGCGCCAACTTTGCCCGTCAGTTGAAATGATATAGTCGCATATAAGTGGCTACACTGGCTACAGTGTTGATAATCAACCACTAAAGTGGCTACACAACTGGCTACAAATTTTTTAAAGTGGCTACATCGTTGATAGCCAAGGACTAAAGTGGCTACACTAACGTTAACGTTTGCCGCACGATAAAGGGGCGACTGTATTCTCATTATCTTTCCCAATCCCATGGGGCCGGTGTAAAAAGTGGCGATTTTTTTTCGCAAAGTGGCGTTGAGAGCCAAATTCAGGAGGCGTAGTTTGATAACGTCCACAAAGCTATCGCCATATGAACTTTTTCGATTCCGCACCGCGCCATGATCGGAAAAGGAATGCCGGCCAAACAATTACGCAGTTGCCAAGATGGTCCTGCTTAATGTTCGTAGTCCTGGCGGTCACCGTGGCCAATCATCTCTCCGCTCAAAATTCCAGTTGGACGGGACTGGGCGGCGATGGTCTTTGGTCGAATCCCAATAACTGGTCGCCGGTCGGTGTGCCGCCGTCAGGCAATCCGACGACTCCTTTCGTTGGTAACGTGACCCTCGATGCCGCAAACGGCTGGTTGACGATGACTGTGGCGCCCGGCCAGGTCGAAAGTCCCGGCGTCGGAAATTCCGTGGAGGAATACAATATGATCTACGGCCCGGAATGGGGAGCCACGCTGAATGTTTATGGCACGCTGAACTGGGATTATTACCTGGCCCCGGTGCAGGACGATCCAGGTTATCCGACGGTGATCAATCTTTACAGTGGCGGCTCGATGTCCGGCCAAGGTATTGGTTTAGGCGATACCTGGTGGTACTGGGGCGGCCCCTACGTGACCATGAATATTTACAGCAACGCCACTGCTGCCG
>DATJXK010000293.1:0-43433 GCA_035500235.1 Pseudomonadales bacterium
CACCGGGTTTGACGGGCATTTCGTTCGTGCAGGGAGCTCCGTTTAATTGAAAGGCTTCGGGATGGGAAACTCCAAGAAGGGACGAGGCAGTCGGTTTCAGGAGCAGTTCGGAACCCTTTTCGTTAAGTGGCTCCAATGGCAGGTTGCAGCGGGCGTTAAAGCCAATTTTTATTTCAGGCTCGGTGAAGCGAAAAAGCCGTGCTCTTTCCCCCGTGCGCAAAACCTCAAGCATAACCGGCTTTTCCTTCATAAAATGCTTAATTTAAAAGAATTAAAGTATAATTATTTGCTTGTACTGGAAAATGGAATGATATTAGACTCGCTTCGACATTAAGTTCTGCCTTCACGCAGAGGCTTAATATCGGAAACAGGCAAACGTAGCAAGTATTAAACATATGAAAATCGTAACACAAAAAAGGGCAACGCTTGGCATTGCCATGACAGAGTATTTAATTATTCTGGCCGTGGTAGCAGTGGCGGCAATCCTGATTGTTGGGTTGTTTGGGAAGCAGATTAAAAATGTGTTCAGCGAAAACACCTCCGCGCTCGCCGGGCAAACGACTGGCAGTTCTGAGGCGTCAGCTATTGCAGGCAGTGCTTCCGGTGCAATCAAAAACGACAACATGGGTACCTTCACCAGCGGCGCGAGCCAAACTGGCGGACCCTAGTTAGTCTTTGGGTTGCGTAGCGATTCCATTAATCACAGGTTGGAATCGCAAAATAGTTTTAAGAGGTTAGTCGCAGAGTAGCTTTGTGGGTTTTCAGAGGGTAAAGCTGCGGTCGACGGTGTGTGTTTTTCCTTCTGAAGTCAGGATTTTTTTTTGACTATGAAAAACAAGTTTCCGTTAATTGTTGCCATCATTATTGGCGTTGCTGCGTTGTTTGCCATCCAGAAGTATGTAAAGAATATGCAGCAACAGGCTGCAGACCAGTTGAAGGGCCAGCAAGTGGTCGCCGCAAGGGTGGATATTCCTGCCGGTACCGTCATTACTACGGAAATGTTATATCCCCAGGAAGTGCCTACCCGGTTTATTCCTGCCCAGGCGATCCAAGGCAGCGACAACGTAAAGCTGATGCTGGGCAGCAAAACGGCCGTCGCCATTAAAGCCGGCCAGCTTATTTTGTGGTCTGATTTGGTGACCGAAACGCGGGGAGGGCTTTCTTCTATCATTCCAGCGGGCCAGGGGGCCTTTACTGTCAATATCTCAGCAGGTGTAAAATCGGATTTAATCCAGCCCAGCGATCACATTGATATTATTGGGACGTTTATGATCCCGAAACCGACACAACCAATATCGGGGCCGGTGGCCAGTTGGCGGCAGGCGTCGGATTTGGTGAATGTCGTCCTTTTGCAAAACGTAACTGTGCTGGCGGTGGGAGGTAATTACAACGGTGCAGCCGGCGCGGGAGGAGGGGGGGGCGACCTGACGCTTTCGTTGACGCTGCCGGAAGCCCAGGAAGTGATGTTCGCCGCGCAAAACGGCCAGTTGGGAGCGGTGTTGCGACGCGGCGGTTCCACTGACGTTACGGCGCGCGCCGACCTGCCCCGAATCACTTTTGAATCGATTGACAAAATCATCGGAGATTTGGACGAGCAGCGCAATTATCGCAGTATTGAAGTGCAGAAGGGGGGCAGCCAAAATGAATCTGTCCCGGTAAAAATCAACCAATAAAAATCAGGATGGAACAACTCATGAAACAACTACCAATTCAACTCTCAGGAAAAATCTGCGCCTTTTTAATTGTGTTGCTGGGGTGCGTGGCCCTCTCAGCGCGGGCGGATGATTTAATTATTCTTAAAGGATCCACCGCGAAAGTGAATGTGGGTGAAGGCATTCGAAAAATTAGCGTGGGAAATCCAACCGTGATTGACGCGCGCCCCTCGGAGGACGGACAGTCCGTGGTGGTCAGCGGTGTCACTGAAGGCACGAGCGAGCTGCGCATTGAAAAACTTCAGGGGGCTGACCTGGTGACCAACGTCGTGGTCCGCACTGACCTTAATGAGACCTTGTCCCAGGTGCAGGACTTGTTGTCGGATGTGGAAGGGTTGAGCATTAAAATTGTAGGAAATAAAATTGTCCTGGAAGGCCAGATCCTGACTGGTGCGGATTATGAGAAGGTCGGCAAGGTGGCATCGATGTTTTCAGGTTCCGTGGTGAACCTGTCCACGTTTGACCGTTCGCAAATGAACAAATATGTCGAACAGGCGATTTTGAAGGACATCGGGATTGATACAGTGACTGCCCGTGTCATGGGAGATACCGTGGTTCTGGATGGCGTGGTCTATAAGGCGGAGGATATGAAGCGGGCCGAACAATTGGCTAAATTGAGGGTGCCAAACGTAGTGGATTTGATCGTGGTCCAGGACGTGATGATTGAAACAGATTTGATGTTTGTGGATATGCAGCTTAGCAAATCGCTGGATTGGGGAAATAACGTTTTGGATTCCGTGTCAGTGGCGGCTAATCTCAATGCGAGCGGAAATTCACTGGTGGCCGGATTGCCCTTTACCTACGGCGTGAGTGCCACGGCGGCGTCGAAAATCGTTGCGGATGTCGGGAACGGGGACGCTAAAATCATTGCCCAGCCGCATATCAGCACTAAAAGCGGTCAGGAGGGAGATTTCCAGGATGGTTCTACGGCCTACTTCCAGCAGCCCGGCCAGGTTGGTGGCCCCTCAACTTTGGTCACCGTGCCATACGGTGTCATCGTGAAGGTAAAGCCCACTTTGGAGGGACAGAACCGGATTTTGAATGAAGTATCGCTCAATGTCAGCGAGCCGTCACAGACGCCGGCCGCCGGATCTTCGATCACTTTGGCTACGTATAATACCCAATGCACGGCTATTTGTAATGTCGGCGAGAGCATGGTTATTTCGGGAAGCGTGCAGAGCTTTTCGACTTATAACAAAAACGGCACGCCCCTGATGAGGGACGTTCCGCTGCTGGATCTGTTTTTTGCCAATAAGAATTCCCAGGATAACAAGGACGAGTTTGTGATCCTGGTGACACCCCAACCAGTGTTTCCGACTCCTGCCGGCGGCAAGCCGTTTGGCGAGCAGCATGAGCGGTTGCTGCAGGGAGCCGCAGAGTAAGGAATGACATGGCCGATGCCGAGCGAGCGATAGCAGTTTTAGTGATATTTGGCGGCGAATATCAGGGCGAACATATCGAGCTTACGGGTGATCGTCTCGCGCTGGGTCGTTCGGCGGATTGCGATATTATTCTCCGCAGCAAGGATGTTTCCTCGCATCATGCCCAGTTGGTGGTGCGTGATCGGATTTGCTGGCTGCAGGACCTCGGCAGCAGCAATGGCACGATTTACAAGAAGAAGAAGATCGTCCAGCAGCCCCTGACCTCGGGTGATGAGTTCTATATCGGGAATTACCGTTTCGTCTTTGCCGACAATGCCGAAGCTTTTGCTGAAAAGGCTGAGGCTACGATGGAGGAAATCCGGCAAAAGATGCACACGCAGTTGATTGGTGAGCTGAATCTCAAACGCCTTACTCTCGCACAAATGGCCGACCAGGCGCTACGCCGTCGCGCCAGTGATGTGCTGGATAAGCTGATTGAGGAAAAGGAGAAGGACATTCCTGCGCAGTATGATCGCGCGGAATTAAAAAAAGCCGTGCTGGACGCCGCCCTGGGATTGGGGCCGCTCGAAGATTTATTGGCGGATGGAGATGTCACCGAAATCATGGTGAACGGGCCCGCGAAAATTTACGTGGAGCGCAAGGGAAAGCTAACGAAATCGAGCAAATCGTTTCTCAGCCGAAATGAAATTCTGACTTCCATCGAGCGCATTGTCGGGCCGATTGGCCGCCGCATTGACGAATCGAGTCCCACGGTGGATGCGCGTTTGCATGATGGTTCGCGTGTGCATGCGATTATTCCGCCGCTGGCCCTGGATAGCCCGACCATTACCATCCGAAAATTCCCGAAGAAACGCATTAAGGTGGAGGACCTGATCGGATTTGGCAGCCTGTCGCAGGCGATGGGGAACTTCATTCGTGTATGCGTGCTGGCGGAAAAAAACATGGTCATTTCCGGTGGTACTGGCTCCGGCAAAACCACTCTCCTGAATGTGCTCGGCTCATTTATCCCGGACGGCGAGCGAATCGTGACGATTGAAGACTCCGCCGAATTGCGCCTGCCGCAAGAGCACGTGGTGCGGTTGGAAACCCGTCCGCCGAACATTGAAGGAAAGGGCGAGGTAACCATCCGCGAGCTGGTGCGGAATGCGTTGCGCATGAGGCCCAATCGCGTGGTGGTGGGCGAGTGCCGTGGTGGCGAAGCGCTGGATATGTTGCAGGCCATGAACACAGGCCACGATGGTTCCATGACGACGGTCCACGCGAATTCACCTGTGGATGCAGTGCGCCGCCTGGAAAACCTGGTCCTGTATGCGGGAACTGATCTGCCGCTCAAAGCTATTCGTGAATTGATTTTTTCCGCCGTCCATATCATTGTCCAAATTTCACGGTTTTCCGACGGCTCGCGCAAACTGACTTCGATCGCGGAAATTGCTTCGATGCGCGATGGGGAAATCAAACTGCAGGAGATTTTTACGTATCGCCGGACGGGATTGGGAGACGACGGGCGGGTCAAGGGCCGTTATTCGGCCACCGGGGTGATCCCGACGTTTGTGGAGGAGTTGCGGCAGGCGGGAATTGAAGTGGACATGGCTATGTTTGTGCCCTTACAAGAGGATTAATTATGCTATATCTCATTTTGCTGGGTGTGTTCGTTGCGGTGTGCTGCGCGATTTATTTCGTTTCCGGCCCTATCCAGGACGCGATGAAGCGAAACGTTTTCCGCCAGAAAGAGCACGTGGCGAATGAATTGGAACAGATGTTCATCTTCATTTCCGTGGACGGGCTGCAACGAATCAAATGGAGCATTGCTGTCGTGGTGGCGGGCATTGGCCTGATTTTCGCCTGGGATTTTGCGCCACCCGGGCCGATCATTATTGCCATAATTGTGGGTGCGATTGGTTATTGGGCGCCGGAAATTTTCATTATTTTTCTTCGCCGCCGCCGCCGCGCCGCCTTTAGCGAGCAACTCGTGGACGGCCTGGTCATGATGTCCAACGGGATGCGTTCGGGTTTTACGCTGCAACAGGCCATTGACATGGTGATTGAAGAAATGCCGGCGCCGCTTTCGCAGGAATTTGACCTGGTCCGCCGTGAATACCGCGTCGGGGTGGATTTGGATGTGGCATTGAGAAATTGCGTGGAACGGACGAAGGACGAAGATTTAGGATTGGTTGTCACAGCCATTCAAATCACCCGGCAACTCGGCGGCAACCTGGCCGAAGTCTTTGACAAAATTGTCGGCATGGTGCGTGAACGCAAAATCCTGCACGGCAAAGCCGAAGCACTCACCTCTGAAGGCAAGATGCAGGCGGCGGTGGTCGGCCTGCTTCCCTATGGGTTTTTATTTGCGATGATCAAGGTCAACCCGGACCTGATGCGATTGATGTGGACGACGTTGCCGGGAGTCATAGCACTGCTTTTCGTCATCATTCTCGACGTAGTTGGTTATTTGTGGGTGCGTAAGGTGGCCACCATTGAATATTGATTTATGAGTCCAGCACTAAAAGAATTTCTGGCGTCCGTTGGAGAAAAAGGGCGCGAATGGGGCGGTAACTTCGCCGCCAAACATGTTGACAAGCTCAATCAAAAGCTCATCGCCGCCGGCGAGCCTGATGACATGCAGGCCATTGTCCTTTTCGGGATTCAAATTTTGTGCGCGGTTATTTTTCCGATTTTTTGGGGCTTTGTTTTCAAGACAATGTCTCTTGGACTGGTGGAAGGCCCTAAACAGTTTCTAGTTTATGCCGGCCTGATGTTTTTGGGATTCGTGTTCCCGGTCATGAACCTGGGCGAAAAAATTAAGAAGCGCCAAAAGTCCATCATGCTGCAATTGCCCAACTCTCTCGATTTGCTGACCATTTCCGTGGAAGCGGGCCTTGATTTCATGTCTGCCATGCGCCGGGTCGTCGAGAAACACCCGGAAGGTCCCTTGCGGGAAGAGCTGGAACGTTTCTTCAAACAGACAGAACTGGGGCGCCCGCGCCGCGAAGCGCTCCGTGAAATGGCCAACCGTGTTCAATTGCAGGATCTGACGGCCGTCGTTTCGGCGCTCATCCAGGCTGATCGGTTGGGTGTAAGCATCGGGCCAATTTTGAACACGCAGTCGGAGATGTTGCGCATCCGCCGCGGACAACGCGCGGAAAAGGCGGCGGGGGAAGCGCCAGTGAAAATGATGGCCCCGCTCATTATTTGTATTTTGCCCTCAGTATTTATCATGATTTTGGCGCCGGTTATCATCCAGATGCTGCAGAATCTTAAACGTTAACGTATGAAAAGCGTTTTCACCATTTTGGAAGGCGCGGGGAAAGGAACGAGCAAGCCCCTGACCTCAGCCTTGATGATCGTCGGGCGTTCAAAGAACGCCGACATACAAGTGGATGATCCCCTGGTGTCGCGCCGCCACCTTGAAATCCGGGTCGAGTCGGACGCGGTGTTTGTCGAAAACAAAAGCGCCCAGGGTTCCGTATTGAACGGGAAACCCCTGACTGGAACGGTTTCTTTAAATCCCGGTGATATCCTGGAAGTGGGCAGCACCAAAATGCGATTTGAAGAAGCGCCGGCATCTTCCGCGCCGGAAAAGTGGGCGGCGGTCCAGGAGATGGAGGCGGAAATGGACGGAACAAGGCTGGCGAGCCCGGAAGATGTTGCCGCCATGCAACGCAAGGAAGATAAAGGCGACGAAACCCGGGCCATGGTGGAAGACGGCACCCGGATGTTAAACCCGAACGAATTGCCGAACTGGGTGGGGCAGGAAAAAATTGAGAAGAAGGTAGCGGCCAGAAGTGGTTTTCCAAAGATTGCCATAGCTGTGATAGCCCTGGTGTTGCTGGCCGGTGTTGCGGTTTGGTATTTCGCTTCACACAAGAGCACGGCGGGAGATACGTTGACCTATAAGGATGGTTTGTATGATTTCAGTATCGACCGTCCGCTGGATTGGTCCAAAACGGCGGATGAAAACGGGGTGATGGGATTTGGGGCCGGCAGCGACAGCGGCAATAACTGGTCCCGGGTCAATATTTATACGGACAAAAATCCTGATTTTGCCACTACCGGCCTGACGGATGGCTTTAGTCATTACCAGGATATCCTGAAAAAACGCTACGCCGGCGCCGAATTGCAGGGCAGCAGAAAAATCCAGCTTAATGGAGCGACGGTCATCTTCTATTCATTCAGTGCCTCAAGCCTTGATGGCATTGGCATTTATCTGCTCAACGACAATACGAGGATCGTTGTGGAATGCACCGGCGCACGCGGCGTTTACGACCAGAACTCCACGCAATACCGGGCGATTTTGAAAAGCTTCCAACTGGATGAATATGTCAGCCAGCAATACATAGATTTTCCATTGCCTGATGAGGCGATGCAACAACTGGCGCTTTCCAACCCTTCGGGACTGTCCAGCCAGGTGGATTCTGACATTTCCAGCGGCAAAAATCTTTTTAACAGCAGCGATGTCAGCCCGGATAACTTGTACAAAGCTATCCAGCAATTTCGCGCGGCAGCACAGTTATGCCTGGCCCCACCGCAACGGTTGCCCGCTTACAATACCGCGGCGGAAGGGTTGGCCGAGGCCACCAGAAAATTCAACCATGAGCTGGAAGAGCAGCGGTTCCAGGTGACGAGTGCTTTGAAAGAGGGAGACAAGAGGCGTGCCTACTGGGAAGCCAACAAAATGATGCAAATGGTCCCGGACAAAACCGACCCGGCTTACCAGGAGGCTTACGAGATCCTTCAAACATTGCCGGTACCAAAATCATAACCAAAAGAACGCGACCATAAAATATCATGAGAGCTGTCCTGCAGGTCACCAAAGATAGAAAACTGGTTTCCAAAGTAACTATCGCGGCCAACCCGTTTGTCATCGGACGGGCGCAGAATTGCAGCCTGCCTTTGGACGAATCCCTGGCCTCGCGCGAGCACGTCCATATTGTTTTTGAAGGCGGTTCTTTTTGGCTGGTGGACCAGGGCAGCCGGAATGGCACGATGTTGAACGGTGAAAAGGTCACGGGCAAAAAGGAGTTGCGGGACGGCGATGAAATCGTCATTGGCACAACGCACCTGACATTCGTCTGGGACAAAAGCGGGCAGGATGATGAGGCGGACGACGATAAGACGCGCGTCGCCTCCGGCATCGAAAACGAAAAGGCTCCAGGGCAGGCGGTGGTCGAAAAGAAAGACGTCGGCGATATCGAAGTAAAACTGCGAATCACCGAAGGGCCGCTGACGGGCGGTTTTTTCCGCAACTGGGAAAGCCCGCTGACGATTGGCCGCGGGTTGACTAATAACGTCGTGCTGGTGGACGATGCGGTTTCAACAGCGCACGCGCAAATTGTCCAGGAAGGCGAAGATTATTTTATCCAGGACCTTAAGAGCAGCAATGGCACGTTCCTGGACGGCGTAAAAGTCCAAAAGACCAAGTTGTCCAACGGCCAAAAAATCAAAGTGGGTATTTCGACTTTGATTTTTGAGATGGTTGACCTGCGGAAGAAACGCAAAAATATAAAAAATGCCGCCATTGCGGCGGGGGTGTTAGTGGTGATTGTGCTGGCGGCTAAATTTCTTCGTCCCCCGGATATCGCCGGTGGACATATCAGGAAGGGCATGGCTTATCAGCAGGCGGGCGACCTGACCAATGCGCTGGCGCAATATGAAGCAGCTTTGGCGCATGACCCGAACCGGACAGAGGCGAAAAAAGACATCGAAGACGTAAAGGAAATCATCGCGGCGAAGGACATGTTGAACCAGGCGCGCGAGGCGGCGGCCAACGAAGATTATGAGAAGGCCAAGGATTTGTGCAACCGCGTGCTGCGTGATTATCCCAACAGCGCCCACGCGCTTGAATTGCAGGCGGTCATTGAAAGTATTGAAAATGCGCAACTGGCTTTTGCCGCCCGAAACTGGACCGATGCCAAGCAATTGCTGGAGAAAGCCCAGCAGACCTATCCGCAATCTGAGTTGCTGCGTTCCCGGTTGGACCATGCCAACAGCGAATTGACCGCCCAGCAGAATCTGGCAAAAGCCAAAGACGATTTGGCGCACCAGCAATTGGACATGGCCCAGCCTCTCTTCCAATCCATCCCGAGCAACAGCGTTTATTTTGTCGAAGCCAGGCAGGAGCTAGACCAAATCGCGCTTTCACGGCAAATCGCGCAATATTTGAACCAGGCGGTTGCGTCTTACCAAAACGGCAACATCAGTGATGCACTTCAACAGATTGCCGCAGGCCTCCAGCAGTCGCCCGGGGCACAAGCCCTGCTGGATTTGCAAGCTCGCATCCGCCAGATGAATGAGCTGGTAAAACCATTGGAGAGCGCGGAGGCGTTGAGTTCGTCAGATGACGTGAGCGCTTTGGTGCAAGGCAGGCAGGCTTGCCAGAATGTCATCAACCTGGAGCCGGATCCTTTGAACACGTTCCGCAAGCGCGCCGTGGCCGCGCAAACCCGTATTTCCGCGAACCTCTCGCAGGATGCGCAGTCATTCGCGACCAAGGCGGCTTATGCGTTGCAGTCCGGAAATGAAAAGGACGCCATCCGTTTATACAACCAGGCGATTGCGGCCGACCCGAACGACCAGAATATCGCCACCCAGCGCGCACAGCTCCTGACGAAGCTCCAGTCGGAATGCAAGCAGCTTTACGACAAGGGAATTGTCCATCTGGATTTGCAGCAGGTCGACCTGGCGAAACAGGCCTTCCAGCAGGTGATGGCCATCAGCGCGCCGGGTGAGAAATATTACGACCTGGCGGCGGCCAAGTTAAAAGATCTCAATCAATGAAGCACGCGCGCGTGCGGGGTTGGCCGGCCGTTTTGCGGAACTATTTTTTTTGCCGGTTCCACAGGATTGGACTGGCACAGTTTTTTCTGATGTTCGCCTGGTGCATCAGTGCATCGGCTGCGCCGCGAATCGAGATTGACCATCAATTTTGGGATTTTGGGATGGTGACTAACCAGTGGTCTGTTTCCCACGACTATTCGATTTCCAATTGGGGCGATGCGCCTTTAATCATCAATCGGATTGTCTCGTCTTGCCCGGTCTGCCTGCACGTGGGCATTGATGGCACCAATCTTCCTCCCGGGGGGGCTACGACGGTTCATGCCCTGTTGGATTTGCGTCTTTTGAGCGGGCCCATCTCGCGGGCCATCGTGATTACCTGCAATGATCCCCAGAACCCCACGCCAGTCCTGGAGTTCAATGGCGAGAACGTGCCGTTGTATCAGTTGGATCCGGCCACTCCACAGCTCGACCTGGTCGACGGCCCCCGTGCCACTACCATTGGAATCACTCCGATGGTCCACCTTCACGCGCCATGGGCCCGGGCCGTTTGTAATAATACCAATATCCAGGCCAGCCTTGCCTCAGCACCGGGTGGCGGCTACATCCTGACCGTCCAGGCTGCGGACAGCTTTCCCAGGAGCAACGCCACCGTTACGGTCGTCATTCGCAGCAGCGATACCAATGATCCGCCCTGTTCGATTAATGTTTTTGTTCACAACGCACCTGCCCTGGAGTTGCTTCCAGGGCAATTGGTGTTTCAACCGCAGGACGGTGAGCAGGCGCTGGTTCTTTGGCTGAAGCAGCACGGGCCATCGCCGCTGGCCTTGCTGGACGCCGTGCTGCCACAGGACAAATTTCATTGCGAAATCGACCCTGACGCCAATGGGCGCGATTACACGATTTATGTCACGACCTGGCAGCAACAATCGGCCGCGGGCCAAACGAATGAATTGGTTTTGAGGATGATGGACGTATCCAACCGGGAACAGGACATCCATGTGCCGGTGGTGGTGTCGAAGCCATAGTGGCCGCCTTCGGAGGCCTCAGGCGCCAATTAAAAATTAAAAATGACGGAGGCGGCAAATGACCACGACAAAGGCGGAGTGCCCGAAATGGCTTGCGAAGGCGTGGATTTTGTCGTATTTTTTACTCGTCTTTGATTGTTAAACTATGAAAGACAATCTGTTCAGTTGGCGTAACTTACGGGCAAAATGTGCAGAGTTTATTCGGGATGAGCGGGGTGCCGCCATGGCCGAATATGTCATCATCTCCGGCATCATGGTTCCCGCGGCCCTTTTCCTGTTTTATCCCGATAACGGTTTTTACCAGGCGGCACGAAACCAATACGATCTCACCAGCGTAGCTCTGATCAATCCGGGTCCTTAACCAAGACTATGCCGCCAAATCCACAGTCGCCCCTCAATGCGAGTAATATTAATTCGATCTATGCGTTGATGGTGTTGTCGGTGATGCTGGCCATCGCGGTTTACGTCGAACTGAAGGAGAGGCGCATTCCCAACTGGCTGACGCTTTCAGGTATGTCTTTGGGTTTGCTGATTGCCTATTTGCACGGCTCGATCGCTTTTTTTTCCAGTATTGGCGGATTGGTGATTGGTTTCGGTTTTCTTTTTATTTTTTATGTGTTCGGTGGTGTGGGCGGCGGTGACGTGAAATTGATGGGAGCGGTCGGGGCGCTAATGGGGAGCACGTTAATCAAGCCCGCCCTGGTCTATACGGCTTTTATCGGCGCATTTTTGGCGGTCATGATGGTGATTTGGCGCAAAGATTTTTGGAGACGGATTGCGATTGGATTTAAGAGACTGGTATTTTGGCGCAAAGATAGCGCCACGAAATTGGAACCGCCCCCGCCGATTGCCGTTCCCTATGGCGTGGCCATCGCGCTGGGCTGTTTGTTGGCGCTGCTGGATGGCAGCGCTTTGTAATCCCGTTCTATGAAGCGACGAAAGTTGCAATGGAATGTCATTCCTGATGATGGCGGACAGGCTCTCACGGAGTTTGTCATCGTCATTCCCATCGTGCTGTTATTTTTCTTCGCGATGGTGCAGTACTTCTCGATTATCCAGGCCTCCCAATTGGGTGATTACGCCGCTTTTTGCGCCGCCCGGACCTATGCCGTGGCCGGCGCGGTGGATACCAATGCGCAATCCGAGGCACAGTCGGCCGCTTCGATCGCCCTGGCGCCGATTGCCCGCCCGGTTCCGGGGGAGATTGGCGGCAACACGTCGATTGGCCAGGATGTGAGCGGCCTGGTAAGCGAGATGAGTTCCATTGCAGGCAGTTCAACATTGGCTGCGGATGCGCTTAATTATTGCGAGGGTTATTTCATGGCCAATTATGTCCGGTTTAATTCAAAACTCCTGGGCGGCAGTGTGACGGTGGCCCAGCAGGGCACCCCCGCGCAAGTGGACGTCACGATCAATTATCCCCAACCCATATACATACCCGGCCTGGCGGGATTGTGGAATTTTGTCGGCCACGGGAACATTTATTCGGATTTGTCGCCGAATGCGCAGGGGTTGTCAGGCATCGCGGGCCAGCTTTTGCCGATTTATGCGGGCAACAGTTCCATCCAAAATTTCTCGTCCGAACTGGCGCAATATGACAGTAGTGCGTCGAGTTCCCTAAATAGCATTGTTTCCAGCATCCCGGTGGTTTTATTGCCCTACGTCAACATCCAGAGCAAATGTTCCATGGGTTATTCGAGCTGGAGCGGTGTTCCGCGCGTGCCTCCCGGCGCGAATGCCACGGATACTTCGGGCGTCACCAACGCTGATGACAGCGCCGTGCAACAAGAGCAGCAGGCGCAATCCGATTACACCAATGCCGTCGCTACGGCCAAAACCGATTGCGCAAACTTGTGCACGGCTGACCAAAATTTGAGCGATGCCCAGGCACGCGATAATCCCATTATTAATAATCCCAAGAGCAGTGCGTCGCAGATCCAGGCAGCGCAGCAGGATTTACAAAATTACACGACGGCACAGCAACAGGCGGAAAGCGCGAACACCAAGGCGCAAACGGATTTGCAAACCGCCCAGGCGAATTTCCAAAGCACGCTGCCGGCCGGAGCGAACCTGCCAGCCTCCTCCGCTTGCAGTTGTAATTAAAAATCATCAATGAATTCAGGCCCTTTAGATAAATTTAGATTGGATGGAAAAGTCGAGCGGTTGCGTTCCGACGAGGGCGGTTCGCTTACTTTGCTGGCGGGGATGATGGTATTTTTGGTGACCATTTTTGCCATGATCGCCTTTGACACCAACAAGGCCATTTATGATCGCATCCTGGCGCAAAATGCCGTGGACTCCGCCGCCGATTCCGCCGCGCTGTGGCAGGCGCGCGCGTGTAATTTGTTGCAGGAACTAAACAACGTTCATAACACCGTTGATACCGTCGCCGAGGATGCGGAGATTGCGGCGACCGTGGCCTGTATCGCGGCAATAGGTGAAGCGGGGGGGTACGATGCGCTCCTGGACAGTCTCATTCTGGCAGAAGCGGCGCCGGCGGTACTGGCCGCGGGGTATATTACGTGTACCGTATGTGAGACGCTCCCCTATGTGGATGTCTACCAGAACATGATTTACAATGCCATCGCTTACGTCCAATACGGCATCATTGTCGTGGATCCCTACTTGGTCTTTGGCAACGCCAACGCCTGCGCTGAAGGAAGCGGGGCGGATCCCCTTTTAGCCGTCGCTGCGAGCGGACTGCAGAGCTTTTGTTCGATGCTCGGAATTCAGATTCCGGACATAAGTTCCGTAACGAGCGTCCTGGGAAACGTAAAGGTTTATGCTTTTCCGCTCGACCCAAGCGCCGTCGGGATTTTTGATCCTCAGAACACTGGTCTCTATGTCAAACCGAAGGAAAACAGCGGAAGTCCCTTGTACTTCAGTCAGGCAACTGGTGATACCGGCGAACCGGCCGGGGACGCTGGATGCGAGCCGGGGATATGGGAAGGCGCGTTTGAGGGGACCGTTCTGATCGGGCCTCCTGGTTTTGGCATCTTTGAGGACGCGGACGCATTTCACTCTGAGTATACAAAAACTGACCCCTTCCAGGACTTGCCTTACGGCATGAGCAATGAGACCCAAAGATGGGGCTGGAATGACCGGTACTATTTTGGCTGGCCCGGATATATGACCTGGATTGCCGGCGTGGAAGGCCAAAATGAATTACTGAACCTGGGAAATCTCGCCTGGTTCAATGGCGGCAACAATGTGCCCTCGACCTTCTACACCCAAAATAGTCCGGTCAAGGACCAGGCCAGCATGCCGACCTACACCGGGCAGGCTCAAATTAACACGAGCAGTCCGCTTGCCATTCCCGCTTATCTCGCAATCGCCAGCAGCCAGGTGGAAGGCACAACGGTCATCAGCGATGGAGATGTGAATGCCGTACCGCAGCTAATCCGGGTTTACCTCCCATTCCCCTCGCAAAGCACGAATCGCCCGGGTACGGATTTGCCGTTCCCCATCACCATTTACCATTAACCGGAAATCCTGTGAAAATCTTATATACCCAACGCCGGCGGGAAACCGCGCAGATCCTGGTAGAGGCCTGTATTGGATTGTCTCTCATGGTCTTCACCTGGATTCTCCTTTCTTACTCGCTCTACATGGCGAATAACAAGATCCGCACGGAGATGGCCGCGCGTTACGCTGCCTGGTATACCGGAAACAATAATGGCACCATGCCGGCCGCCTCGCAAATTGACCAGTATTTTTTCTTCCAGTCCAACTTAAGCACTGTTACCAACGAGACTCCTGATAATATGTCGACGTTTATTTCCCAGTTGAGCGGAGGCCTGATTCCTTCTGAATTCACCTCGTTTTTAAACCTGAGCGATGGAACATCTGCCAACGGGCCATTCAGAGTACAGGTTACATACGGGGTGACGGACCCGAGCAGCTCCGGTAATCCATTTCCCTTTTCCATCCTGCAAACGCACGTTCCTTTTATGACCAATTCCATGATGTCCATCTATTCAGTGAACTCAACCTGCCAGTGGGATGGTGATTCCGACACCTGGAATACGGCTTCGCAGGCCTGGGGCCTGCTTACGACCTTCGTGGGCAACATGTTCGGTTCGTTCGCCAGTGCGATCGGAGATCTTTTTAACTAGTGAATCAGCCTGCTCCCAGTGTGGGCCTTACCGTGGCCGGTTATGCCGGCAGGGTGCTGGTTACCTTGCTGGCCGTTTTTATCTTTCTCATTGCCTTTGGGGTGGTTGAGCATGCCCACCAGTCACTGGTTTCGGCCCAGGCCGGCCTGAAGAACCTGCCGTCGGTTTATCTCAACAAGCCTGCGGCCAACCTCGGCAGGCCATCCGCCCAGCCTCTCTGGCCGGAATTTCCGCATAGCGGTCCCGGTAATTTCCAGACCCTCGTCGTCAATGGCATCCAGGTGATGACAGAGCGGTGGGACTGCGGCAATTCACCCGACGAAGTGCTTTCGTATTACCGCGAACAGATGGCGGCACGCGGATGGCAGGATGTCACGGAAAAAAACTATAACCTTCAGCCTGAATCGCAAGGGACCGCTGCCAGCCTGCAAAAAAAAGACTTCGTAAATACGTACCGTCAAATCATGAGCTCGACCCTGGTGTTAAGTCGCGGGGATTGGAGCATGCGCGTGACAACGGAACCTTCGAAGAATGGCTTCCATCAAATTACGGTAAAACTTTTCGCCGCGGCGACGCCTGAGATGAACGCTCTTTCCCGGCAAATGATGTCTTCCCTGGACTATAAGCGTGGCGGCCAGCCGTTGGACGTGGTGCAGGATGGCGCCACCGAGCACTATCACACGACCATTGCGACCGAAAACGAGTCCGCGGAGGCCGCGTTTCAGGAAAAATACTCAGCGTTGTTTGCGCTGGGCTGGAAACCAGTGATCTTTCTGCCCAAAAAACAGACCGCCAACGGTTATTTTGTATGGCTCGTCCGGGGCAAACAATATGGCGCCCTTGCGGTGTCGGTTTTAGGGCAAGGCCAGGGCTCTTCGGTTACTTTTACCGAGGTGACACCGAATTAATTTCCGGCCTGCGGGGTGGAGCGTATCATCTGGTCGTAGTGGGAATAGTTTTGCAGGAAATTTTCCTGGAACTTATCAAAGGCGGCAATTGAAGGCGGAGAAACGCCCGCGACGCCAAGCTTGGGAAACATGGTGCGGGCTCCGCTATTGGTAATAGAATAAAATTTCAACGAGTTCGTGCTCGCAGTGTCTGCTTCGCGGTCTCCCCAAAGAAAGCGTTTGCCGTCAACGACGGCATATTGCTGGAAGGAATTGAGGTAAATTTTGCGATTGTTCTGCGCCGCTGAGGAATAAAGTGATGTTCCCTGATACAGTTGGCCGGAAGGAACTGGGATGCCCAGCAAATCAAGAATCGTTGGCAGTAAATCCACCTGGGATCCAATGGTATCATTGAGGCGGTAGCCGGGACTATCCGGATCCATGATGATGAGCGGGATGTTCGTCAATTGCGGCGTGATGGCCCAGCCGTGGCCGATGGGGCCGCCATTTTCCCCGAGCATTTCTCCATGGTCGTCGGTGATGACGACGAGGGTGTGATCGAGAAGGCCCTCATTTTTTAATTCATCAATAATCGAAGTGATCACCCAGTCGAGATAGAGCAGCTCGTTTTTATATTGAGGAACATAATCCGCGCGGTTGGTCGCCATGAATTTTTGGAACTGCTGCGGGATGCCGTCGAAAGGATTGTGCGGTGCGACGGGAAAGTAGGAGAGAAAGAATTTCTGGTGGCCGGCAGCGTATTGCTTGATTTGGGACTGGATGGCTTTGAGTGTGACGCCCTCGTTTAGTCCCCAGGAAACCTGCGGGCCGTCGTTGCGACTGGGCATCGTATCGGCATCGTATGTGGCCTCAATCCCGCGCCCGTGAAGAAAATCGCGAAAGCCGGTGTAATCCAGTGAGGCGGAATCGAAGACGGATGAGGTGTAACCGTGCGCGTGCAGGATTTCGAAAATACTGGGCACACTTACGTGATGGAAGGTGAACGCATCATAGTCTCCCACGGGATAAAGTCCCGAGAGCGTGGCGAAACGGGCGTTTACCGAACCCGGAAAGTCAGAAAAAAAGTTCGGGAACAGTTCCATCCGGTTGGTGTAGCCGGAGAGCAGGGGTTGCGTGTTGTTAGTGCCGTCGAACAATGAAAGATACCGGTTGAAAGATGATTCCTGGAAAATCAACACGACGTTTAAATCGCGAGGCGAACGCGAGGGGGTCGTCGCCGGCGGAGCCAACATTTCCTCGATGCCGAGTTTTTTAGCCGTGGCGATGAATGTCTTTTCGTCCATGACCGGATTGACGGTCCAGTTAAACCACGGGCTGGTTTGTGCGAGGAGAATGGCGGATTCGCCTTCGGCTTTGTCATGCCGGATTAATGCATTTCCTGCGATGGCCAGTGATAAAAAAACGATGACAAAAAACCATCCACCGGAGGCGAACGCCATTTTTTTATTCGAACGCGTCAGCAATCCGGCCAGGACGGCGTAAAGGCTTATGAGCATAACCAGGCCGAAGATCAGGTCAGGTAAATAGGGTTTTGCCTGTCGCCACACCATTTTGAGGTCGGCGCCGAACCTGACGGCCTGCCAGTCGAGGCGCACGCCCATAATTTGTGAGAGCCGTAAATCGGCCAGGGCCCAGGCGATGAGCAGCAAATTAATTCCATCCAGCCACAGCACGGATCCATTGGGAAGCAACCGCAGGTAAAGCGCTGCCATCACCAACAACGCCGCGGCCAGGATGAATTCTCCCAGAAAATAATGCGGCAACATCAGGCCCATATAGAGGGCCTTCATGTAGTTCAAGGCGTAGTCGTAATTGGCATTGACCAGGAGCAATGAGGAAACAAGGGCGAACGGCAGCAAACACGACCAGGCTGGAAAGAATTTTCGCCGGTAGGCAAATACTGTTGTGCCTGCCAGTATGACCAGCATCCAGCCGGAAAGCACGATGAACTCCGGGAGAAGATCCATTAAGTCATCGGCCATCGACCGGAAGAAGAAGAGGAAAAACAGAAGCCAGAGGCATGGCAGGACCTGCCAAAACCAGCCCAGTGATTTTTTGGAACGCCACCCCGCAAGCAAGCAGGCCAGCCCGACGCAGTCGACCGCCGTCACAGCCTGGCGGCAATGAATGAGATACCGCGACAATAAGACAATATATATTGCGGCCATGATGGCCGTGAGACGCAAGACGAATCGCTCCATCTTCAGTCGAAGAAGCACGAAATAAAACATCAAGTATAACAGGAGCCAAACTGACCAAATCGGCGGCTCAGAAAAGAATGCCGCGAAGACGTCGTGCCCGTTTCCCGTGCCATCCATGAGGGAAGTAAAAACGTGTTTGCCTCCGGCGTAGGAGGAAAGGAAAATGAATGTGAATCCAAGGAGGAGGACACAGAGGTTGGCAGTGCGAACAGTCTTCACGCCATTTTCGGCGCATCGATCGCCGAGACGCCATACATTCAAGGCGACCAGGATGGCAAAAGCGAAAAAAGCCACCCGGTCCAGCCAGCTATAGCCCTGGCTATCTACCCGCCAATGAATTTCAAACAGATGCACGCGCAGGCTGGCGAGCATGGCGAGTTTGATTGAGCAGAGAACAAGGAAGAGTAGACCGACGCGTCCGAGCACATCCCATGAGAGGCCTCCCGTGCGCGAATTTTGTGAGCTGAAAACCGGGTTTAAATCAGAATCTGGCGCCTGGTTTTTTTCGTTCATCTAAAATCAATTCGCGGGCAATCTGATGATTGCCGCGGTTGCCGCAGGCACCATAACTGTAGAAGAATTCAACAGCGACCAATTTCCATTCCACGTCCCATCATTTTGAATTTGAGCATCGCCCAGGGTTACGTCACTCGTCGCGGCAATGTCATTGTCCGGAACCTTGAGAAATATGATTTGGCCATGGGAAAATGACACGCCATTTTGGGTGATGGAAACGGCCGCGTCACGGGCTTCGCTTCCGTGCTCTTTGTTGATGAGGGTCAGGCAGAGGTGTTGGTCGTCGTCTAAAACGGCATAGATACTCAAGTTCAGATTATCTGAATTGGAAATTGTTGTTGGGACAAATTGGCCGTGGGCGCCCAGGCTAAACGCTTTGATGCCATAACCAAGAGGGCGGATCGTATAACCATTGGTCGTCGAAAAGAATGCGGTGTATTTGGAAGGCCGCAGCGCGTTGCCGGCGGCGACGCGGTCGCCCGTGTGGAAATTTAATCCTGCCGCGCCATGGGCCGCCCACCAGTACATAAAATCCAGCCCCCATAATGCAGAGGCAAAAGTGTTGCTGACATTCGTCGCCCCGCCGTTGAAGTAGTTGTTCACTTCTTCCAGCCGGTAGGGGAGGTTATTGGAAACAACCATGGGCACAAAGCTGTTGTAAAGCCTTTGATAGTTATGGATAAAGTTGGTGCCCAACATCCGGTCCCGGCCGATTTCCGGCGTTGGCACGCGATCGCCCGAGCCGCCCGGATACAAATGCTCCGTAATCAACGCAACATGGTTTGATGCGGCAAAATCGGACATAAATTTTTGCGCCCAGGCACCGTTGTTGTGAACGCCCGGCCCGCTAAATTTCACCTCCGGTTCTGCAGCGACTATAATGTCGGCAAATTTTTTCCACTCATCGCGGTAAGTTGAGTATTGGAATCTTTCATTTTCTGCCCCCATGCGTTCGTTTTGCGGGCGCGTATCCGTTTTTTCCACCGGATAGGCGCTGGGCTCCTGGCCAATCGAAAAAGCATCTACCAGCGGCGCATAATGGGCCATGATATACTTTACTGTTTCTGCATCGGCCTGGGGATCTCCGTTGTGCAGGCGGAGGCAGTAAATCACCTTGATGTCAGCGGCCTTGGCAAATGCGAACAGACTGTCGATATCGGCAGAAGACGGAAGTTTCCTCGCGTCACGGTCGGAAGTGTTGCCGCCGATGCGCAGGTTTTTGATGCCGAGAGTATGAAATAGATTGATGAGATATTGGTTATCCGGCCGAAAATAGCGCACGCCATTTTCATTTGGGAAAAGGACCGAAACTTCAAAGCTCAATCCGGCGAAATCCGGGGAAATGGCCTGGCCGGGATTTCGAGTATCCACGGAAATTGCGACAGGTGATTCCCCGGCATGTGTAATCAATGCGGCAAATAGAATTGCCAGTAAAATCAGGGTGCGCAAATTCTTCATGTGGAAAATCTTAACGCGCGCATAATGGCCGTCTTTTACGGTGAAGTCACTCCAAATTGAAGAACGTCCGTTTGACATAAATATTCATTTTAGCGTATTATAATGCTGGTAAAACTTACACAGATGTACGTCTCTTTCTGTCGCGCATTGACGGCGGGTTTGCTCCTGGTCTTTCTGCCCGCCATCGCAATGGCTTCGACGAATTCAGCCTGGACGGTTCACGCATGGCAATCGTCCGATGGTTTGCCAAACAATGCGATCACGGGCATTGCGCAAACCGACGACGGCTTTCTGTGGCTTTCCAATCCCAGCCATTTGGCGCGATTCGATGGGGTCAATTTTAGAGGCATCCCGGTGCGTAATTTTGTCCCCTCCGTTGACCAGGAGGCCACGGCACTGCTGCGCGCTCATTCCGGGGAATTGTGGATAGGGATGAACCGCGGGATGGTCGTCTGTTTAAATGGAGACACTCCCAAAATTTTTACGAATGATTTGCCTTCGCAATATGTCCAGAGGCTGGCTGAAGACAAGGATGGCGCCATATTGGTCGCTTTTCGTGGAGGAAATGTATGCCGGATTCAGGATGGACAGATTACTCATTTCACGGCCACTAACGGGTTGCCGGAGGGATATGAATGTTTTTTTGCAAAGGACAAAAGTGGAACGCTCTGGTTTGGCAAGGGACCCCAGGCGGGCATTTTTCAGGATGGGAATTTCAAAGCACGTGTCCAGTTGCCAACTCCAGTTACGGGAATGGCATCAGCCTCCAGCGGTGGCGTTTGGATCGTATCGGGCAACGACCTTTTTTATTGTGACGACGAGGGGGCGCTCCACGATTGCGGCAAATTTTTCCAGGCCGGTTCTGCGCAACGGACGCCGGTCCTGGAAGACGCTTTTCACGCGGTTTGGATTGGCACGGAGGCACATGGATTATTTCGCTATGACGGTTCGGGATTTGAAAATGTCCCGACCTCGAATAACGAGATCTTGAGCCTGTTCCAGGATCGCGAACGCAATCTTTGGGTTGGCACGGACGGCGGAGGGCTGGACCGTATTACGCCGAGAGCCATGGAGCTGCAAGACCAGGATGACGGGCTGACTTCGGAAGTAATCCGCTCTATATGCCAGGATTCGAAGGGAGTCATTTGGGCGGCGACAAAGGACGGCGCCGTGGTTTGCCAAAGCAATGGAGTATGGCATGCGATTATTCCACCTCACAGCTCTGCGGGAGACGCTTCTTGCGTGGCGGCTGCGCCGGATGGCGCATTATGGATCGGCACCCAGTCGCGGATGCTTCACTGCCTGCGAGAGGGCAAGCTGACGACCTTGAAAGAATCCGATGGGTTGGCCAGCAGGGTTATCCGGTGCGTGCTGGTAGATAAAACCGGGGCCGTTTGGCTGGCCGAAGAGTATCCGAATACTCTCCAATGTTATCGTGACGGAAAGTTTTATACGTACACGCTGCCGCCGGACATGCGTGTTTTGCGGCCGCTGGTGGAGGATGAAGCGGGAAATATCTGGGTCGGCTCCTCAAAAGGAATATTGCTTCGAGTAACAGGAGACCAGGTGGTTGACGAAACGCCCCTGATGACAACCAACCGGCCTCTGGCGATTCGTTCGCTTTTTGTTACGCCGGACAACGCGTTGTGGATCGGTTTTGCCGGCGCGGGAGTGGGTCAATTGAAAGACGGCCATTTCAAGCGCATTGGAACAGGATCCGGCCTGACTGATGGTTACATTTCTGAAATGGTTTCTGATAGCCATGGCTGGGTGTGGTTTGGCGCCGATAGCGGGATATTCAAAGTGCGCCTGGACGATTTGGAAAAGGTGGCGGATGGCAAGGCGCTGCGAGTGGATAGTGTTAACTATAAAGATTTTCCCGCCCTGCAGGCCAACTTTGGCAACTCTCCCGCCGCCCTGCGGAGCAGTGACGGGCGCTTGTGGATGCCTATGCTTACGGCGCTCGCGGTGGTGGAGCCGGACAAAATTTTGGAAGACAAAACCGCCGCTAATCCCGTGCTGGAGCAAATTTTGGTGGATGACGTTACCACGGCGGCGTACGGCAGCATCTCGGTGGATTGGCCGATTGTTGACCTGTCAAAGCACGGCGCAGAATTGAAGTTACCTCCGGGCCGGCACCGCTTGGAATTCGATTTCGCCGCTTTGAGCTTTACCGCGCCGGAAAACATTCAGTTCCGTTATCGGCTGGCCGGCCTGGACACGCATTGGATTCATGTGGACGGCCAACACAACGCCATTTATTCGCAGGTTGCCCCGGGTAAGTATGAATTCCAAGTTACTGCCTGCAACAGCGATGGCGTCTGGAGTCCCACGATTGCCAGTGTGTCATTGTCCATCGCGCCATTTTACTGGCAGACATGGTGGTTCCGCATCGGTGTGTGTCTGGCGGTGATTGGGCTCGTCCGTTATATTTCAGTCCGGCGTATCCGCGTCAAATTGCAATTGCTCGAAAAAGAAGCCGCTCTCGACCGGGAGCGCATGCGCATTGCCAAGGATTTGCACGATGACCTGGGCACGCAGTTGACCAAAATGGTTTTGTTAAGCGGCCTGGCTCAACGCGATTTGGCCTCATCAGAAAAAACCACCGAACATCTGAAGAAACTTTCCGCCGCCGCCCAACAGGTGATCAATTCCCTCGACGAAACCGTTTGGGCGGTGAACCCGCGCAATAATACCCTGCCAAACCTCATCAATTACATCGGCTATTTTGCCGTTGAATTCATGAAGACCGCGGAGATCCATTGCACGGTCGATTTGCCGGAACGCCCGCCCAATTGCGCGATTCCCGCGGCGGTGCGGCATAATTTGTTCCTGGCCGTGAAGGAAGCGCTCAACAACGTTGTGCGCCATGCCAATGCAGGCACGGTCAAACTCCGGATTACGGCGACCGAACAACTGCTCGAAATCACGATTGAAGACGATGGTTGCGGTTTCGAAAAGGTCCCGGCCGATAATGGCGCTGATGGCCTTTACAATATGCGCCATCGCATTGAGGAAATCGGCGGCACGTTTCAACTCAAGAGCGAGCCGCGATTAGGAACGACCATCGTTTTTACTTCTCCCTGTAATGGTAAAAATGGCAAGAATGGCCATTAGAAATTTCTGGCGGTTTTCGGGCTCAATGATTAGCTTTTGGAATGGGAATTACTGTAAGTGTCATTGAAGACGACCGGGAGACGCGAGAAAGCCTTGTGGAATTGCTCAATGGCGCGGCCGGCCTGAGTTGCATTGGCAGCTATTCCAATGGCGAAATGGCACTGAAAGCCATTCCCGGCCAAAAACCGGACGTGGCCCTGGTGGACATCAATCTCCCCGGCATGAGTGGTATCGAATGCGTCAACCAGCTCAAAAACATCGTGCCTGCCCTGCAAATTCTCATGCTGACGACGTATGAGGACAGCGATTTAATCTTCAATTCACTTCGCGCGGGGGCCAAAGGTTATCTGCTGAAAAAAATGGCGCCGACCGAACTGGTGCAGGCGATTGAACAAATTCACGCGGGTGGCGCGCCCATGCCGATGCAAATCGCCCGCAAGGTAGTGGATTATTTTCAGACATTGGGAAACGAGCCCGAAACGGAGCAGTTGACCAAGCGCGAACAGGAAATTCTCGTGCTGCTGGCCAAAGGCGCTTTTTACAAGGAAATTGCGGAGAAGCTGAATATCAGCATGAGCACAGTACGAACACACATCCAGCACATTTACGGCAAGCTGCATGTGCAGTCGCGCATGGATGCCGCCCGCAAGTATTTTGGGAAGAATTATTAGAGCCGGTTAGATGATTCGACGATGAGCGTTCGAATTTTGTTTTTTATTACTGTTTTTTGCGTCGCGGGAGCGCAAACATCCCTCGCTAAAAAATCTCCGGCAGATTACGTCAGCCCGGTTATTGGCACAGCACAATCACGTTGGTATTACTTTTCTTCCGCCTGCCGCCCGTTTGGGATGGTCAGTTTAAGCCCGGATACGAGCGTGGGAGGCGATTGGCTGTATGGCTATATCTACGGCCAGACAAACATCCAGTGTTTCAGCCATGTGCATTGCTGGCAGTTATATGGAGTGCCGGTGATGCCTATGACCGGAGAATTACATGCGCAAGACGGTTTGGCGGCGACGGCTTCGGCATTTTCGCACGAGGATGAAATTGTTCATCCGGGTTATCATAAAGTTTTTTTGCCACGTTATGGGATTACGGCGGAATTAACTTCCACTTGTCGTGTTGGATTTCATCGTTACACGTTTCCATCTAATAAGAAGTCATATATCTCATTTGATACGAGTGCGACGCTGATGGGGCCGATCCAATCAAGTGCCATTCGCCAGGTCAGCCCAACGGAAATTGCAGGCTATTCGGTCATGTCGCCAACCCAGCGCCGATTGAAGCCGTTTACGGTCTACTTTGTTGCCCAATTCAATAAGCCGGTGGCATTTGGCGTGTGGCGTGACCGGCAATTACAACCTCAATCAGTCAAAGAAATTTCCGGCACGAATGTGGGCGGCTATGTGGAATTTCCGACCAGGGCAGGGGAACAGGTCCTGATGAAAGTGGCTATTTCCTATACGAGCGAAGATAATGCGCGAAAGAATCTACAGGCGGAACTACCCGGATGGGATTTCGATAGCACTGTTCGCGCTTCGCGTGATGAATGGAACAACTGGCTTGGCCGCATTGCCGTTGAAGGTGGCACAGAAGACCAGCGGGTAAAATTTTACACCGACCTTTGGCATGTTTTGCTGGGGCGTCATATTGTCAGTGATGCAGACGGAAGTTATTGCGATATGACCGGTGACCGGCCGGTCGTCCGACGAGTGCCATTAGGCGCTGGCGGCCATCCGCGCTTTCCTCAATATAATTTTGACGCGTTGTGGGGTGGCCAATGGTCAATCAACATTTTGTGGTCCTTCGCTTATCCCGAAATCATGGATGGCTTTTGCAATACGATGGTGAATATGTATCGCGATGGCGGCTTGATTCCGCGCGGGCCGGCCGGGGGGAATTATACATTTGTGATGATTGGCGATCCCGCTGCGCCGTTTTTTGCCGCGGCCTATAATAAGGGGATTCGCAACTACGACATCAACGACGCTTACGCAGGACTGGTTAAGAATGCTTTGCCCGGCGGCATTCGCGATCATGCCGGTTACGAATGGGGGAACCAAGCCCATGGCGGAGGAATGCAATATTATGTTACGCGCGGGTATGTGCCGGAAAATATTGAAGGCAAGGGCCTGCACAAGGACGGCGCTTCGATGACGCTCGAATATGCGTACGAAGACTGGTCTGTGGCTCAACTGGCCAAGGCCTTAGGTAAAGATAAAGACTATGAATGGTTGATGGGCCGCTCGTTCAATTACACCAATCTTTGGGATCCTGCGGCGAAATATATGCACCCGCGAAACAAGGATGGATCGTGGCTGGCAAATTTTGCGCCGGTTGGCGCGACGAATGCGTTTCACACGGAAGGGTTCACCGAAGCCAATTCCGCCATCTATAGTTATTTCGTGCCGCAAGACATTCCCGGGTTGATTGAATTATTCGGAGGCAAACAGGCATTTATTGAGACATTGAACGGGCAGTTTGAACGCGCCGCGCCGCGCGATTTTACGGTGCAAAAAAACAGTCACGGCGGGGCATGGGTGGATTATGGCAATGAGCCTTCCACGGAGATGGCGCACTTATTTAATTTTGCCGGTGCTCCGTGGCTGTCACAAAAATGGGTCCGGGCGGTCAAAGAGCAAACTTATGGTGACGTGACTCCGAATGGCGGTTACAGCGGGGATGAAGACCAGGGCGATCTGGCTGCCGTCAGTGCCTTGATGGCCATTGGCTTATTTGACGTCCAGGGTGGTGCGGAAGTGAATCCGGCGTACCAGATTACCAGTCCGTTGTTTGACCGCATTACCATCCGGCTTAATCGAAATTATTTTTCCGGGCGGGAATTTACCATCATTACGCGTTACAATTCCGCGAAGAATATCTATATCCAATCGGTAAAGTTGAACGGCGAGCCGTTGAATCAATTTTGGTTTTCCCACACTGATTTGGTTAAAGGGGGTACGCTCGAAATTACTTTGGGTCCGCAACCGGGAAAGTGGGGAATGCAATAATTCTACGTTTCCGCAATCCCCCAAATTGGGGACGTTAATCGTCAAAAGCTGCATTTGCAATTCGGTTTGGAAAACTCCAATATCGGAAAAATATGACAACCCCGGGACCCTCCATTACTGCATCTTCGTCCGGCAACGGCCAAACCTATCGTGGTCCGTTTGCGATCATGACCGTCCTCTTTTTCATGTGGGGATTTATCACCGTGATGAACGATATCCTCATTCCGCGGCTTCAAGATGCTTTCGTCCTGACAAACTATCAGATTATGTTCGTCCAGGGTTATTTCTTCGGTGCCTATTTTGTGGGGTCGCTCATCTATTTTATCATTTCGGCCAAGGCAGGCGATCCGATTGCCAAAATCGGGTATAAAAATGGTGTCGTGATTGGCCTCCTGCTTGCCGCGCTGGGCAGTTCCTTGTTTTGGCCGGCAGCTACTCTGGCTCCCCGTTTTTCCATCGTCACGCCGGATAATTTTAAAGACTTTCCGGCCCTCGCCCAAAAGCTGACTCAACAAGGCGACCCCGTTTCCTCATTTATATACAATAATTTGTCTGTCTCCACACAACAGGCACTCAAGCAAAACCCATCTTCAGCTGATGCGCAAACGGCGCTGGCCCAGGATTTGAATAAAATTATCAATGGTCCCCTTATTTACGATGATCAGCGTTTCTCTGCCGTGAAAGTGCTTCCAACGACCAAACCATTGATTTCACAGAATCCACAGGGACAGGCTCTTGCTGCCCTAAACCGTGAGCTTGTGGTGGAAGCATATCCCGACAATATCGGGAAAAACCTGCTTCCCTTCTGGCTTTGCCTCGCTGCGCTCTTCATCGTAGCGCTGGGACTGGCTATGCTCCAAATTGCTGCCAATCCATACGTGACAATCCTGGGCCCGGAAAGAACGGCTTCTTCCCGCCTCAATCTAGCGCAGGCTTTTAATTCGGTTGGAACTACCATTGGACCGCTTATCGGCGGTTACCTGATCTTCCAATATTTTGCCAAAGCGGGTTTGCAAGGTGCGGATTCGGTTAAAATTCCGTACCTGATGTTTTGTTCTGCTTTCTTGCTTTTAGCCATAATCTTTTTTTTCCTGCGTTTGCCACACGTAGGGGAGGGGAAAATTGAACCAGGTGCCGGCGCCTTAAAATACCCTCACGTCGTTTTGGGCGTCATCGCCATATTTATGTATGTCGGTGGTGAAGTTTCCATTGGCAGCTCCATTATTAAATTCCTTGGTGAACCTAACATTGCCGGCCTGAGCGCGATTGAAGCCAGCAAATACGTCTCTCTTTTTTGGGGAGGAATGCTTATTGGCCGTTTTACCGGCGCTATTGAACTGAGTGAAATGCCAAAAGCGAAAAAACACGTCATGCTCATCATCGTGCCATTGCTCGCTTATCTGTTTCTTTGGGCGGCCATCAGCGCTCCTCTGGATGCCCTTCATAGCGGAGCGAGCTTTAGTAACATCCTCGGGCAGTGGAAAGACAAATTCACCGGCAACTGGGATATGTTCAAAATTTATTTTATTTTCCTGGCACTTTGCTGGTTGATGTTTCAATTCGGCAAGGCCCTTGCCGGAAGGACGCTCGTTATTTTCTGCTCAACCATTGTTGCCCTGCTTGCCGTCGCGATTTTTGCGGGCGGCAAACCTGCAATGTGGTGCGTTGTTGCTGTTGGTCTTTTTACTTCTATCGGCTGGCCAAATATTTTCTCGCTGGCGCTCGACGGGATGGGGACTTACAAAAGCCAGGTTTCTTCACTGCTGGTCATGGCCGTTGTCGGAGGAGCAGTGCTGCCGTTGCTTATGGGCAAATTTGCAGACCATTGGAGCCGCCAATATTCATTCATCATTCCGCTCATTGCCTACGCTTACGTGGGTTTCTATGGACTGGCCGGCCATAAGATTGGACGTTCCCGGCAGGTCGCTTCGTAGCTGGCCTAAAATTTAATTCGCGGCTGAGGCTAGCTTGCGGCGTTCGGCGAGTTCATCGGCCATTTGGATCGTGACACGCTTGTTGAGCTGATAGCAGGCGAGTAAAACGGTGCAGATGGCAAACATGACGCCAACCACGATGCCGCTGCACACGCGAAAACCTTCCACTGCGCCGGCAGCATCGGGCGCTTTCGTGTCGTAATGGAAAAACCATTGCATGATGAGCAGGAACGACGCGGAGCCGAGCGCCAGGCCGGATTTGAGCGCAAAACCGATCGTGGCGAACACCATGCCGGTGAAGCGGCGGCCCACTTTCCATTCCGAATAATCCGCGACATCGGCGAAGATGGCCCAGGTCAATGGAATTGAAGGAGCATAAACGACGGAAACAAAAGCGGTCACGAGAATCATGCCCCAGACGTTCGTCGGTGAAAGGGAGTAAAAGGCGAGCGTGCCAACGGTGGCCAATAAAAAGCCGATTGTGCAAACTACTTTCTTCCCGAATTTTTTAGCGAGAGACGTGGACAAAAGTATAACGATAATCGTTATGCCCGTGTTCAGCATGTTAACGATGCTGTTAAAAACATCGGCGACGTTAGAAGCAGCGAGGTTGGACGGATCGGCGTGGACGATGTAACCAAGGGTTTCCAAAATGCCATGCGAAGGCGGCGCACCCACCGGGGCGACCATGCCAAATTTTTGCAGCCAGTCATACATGGCGGCTTTGTCAGTATAGTGATGATAATAATTATAGAGCGCGCCGCCGCGGAACGAGAGGATGGCGAAGTGCACCAATGTCCAGCACCACATCACTTTCCACGGATTGTTTTTGAGCAAATCGGCAAAGTCCAGTTTGGGGGATGACGGTTCTTTTTTGACGGACTGGATGCGCTCGCGAGTGGTGGCAAACGTGATTAAAAAAAGAACTAAACACAGGACGGCCCAAACGGTCATGGTCATTTGCCAGCCGTGCTGGCGGTCATGGCCTTCCGCGAACTTAGCGACGAGCGGCAGCGTGAAGCCACCGACAATGAATTGCGCGGCATTCACAGCGATGAAGCGGTAAGAGTTTAATTTTGCACGTTCAACGATGTCGCCGGTCATAACGCCCCCCAATGCGGCGTAAGGCATATTGTTCATGGAGTAGATGGTCATCAGCAGCGTGTTGGTGATGACAGCGTAGGCAATCATCGCTCCCATGCTCCAGCCATGTGGCGTCGTGTAGGCCAGGATCATGATGATGCACCAGGGCACGGCGGTGAACAGGATCCAGGGACGGAATTTTCCCCAGCGTGTATTAGTGCGGTCAGCAAGAATCCCGACAATTGGATCCGCGACGGCGTCCCAAAGCCGGGGCCAAAGAAGAATGGCCGCAGCGACACCTGCGGAAAGGCCAAAGACGTCGGTGTAAAAATTAGTTTGAAAAAGGATCATCGTCATGAAGACGAAGTTTGCGGCGGAGTCGGCACAGCTGTAACCGGCCTTTTCGGCAAATGACAATTTTTGAGTGGATGATTCGGCCATAATTTTGGAGTTATTTAGTGACCGTCAAAATTAACTTCTGCAAATCGCTGTCGCGTGAAGAATTCCCGACCATGATTGCAAAATCGCCCGGCTCGACGGTGTATTTCATATTTACATCGAAGAATGCCAGCGACTCGGGCGTGATATCCAGGGCGACGGTTTTGGTTTCACCCGGTCGCAATTCAATTTTTTCGAAACCCTTTAACTCTTTGATTGGCCGTGTCACTGAAGAAACCAAATCGCGGATGTAGAGCTGCACGGTTTCTGTCCCCGTACGGGGGCCGGTGTTTTTGACATCAACCAAAACCTGGGTTGAGTCTTTCGCGCGGATTTTTTTCTTTTTCAGTCGAACATTCTTAAATTCGAACGTCGTGTAACTCAGGCCGAAGCCAAAGGCAAACAGGGGCGAAACGTCATCGAACAAATACCCGCGCCGGGCGGAAGGCTTGTAATTGTAGAACACCGGCAAATGGCCGACGGAGCGGGGGAAGGAAATGGGCAATTTCCCGCCCGGGTTAAAGTCGCCGAATAAAACGTCGGCGACGGCATGGCCGCATTCCTGGCCGAGATACCAGCATTCAAAAATTGCCGGGACATCTTTGGCGATATCCACGATGGAAAGAGGACGGCCGTTGAAAAGAAAAACAACTACTGGTTTGCCGGTCGCAAGCATGGCCTGGACCAATTCATTTTGACGCCCGACCAAATCGAGATTCGCGCGGTCGCCCATGTGTTTGAGATTCCAGGCTTCGCGGGAGGTTTGTTCATTTCCGCCAATGGCCAGCACGATGACGTCTGCCTGGCTGGCGACCTGTACGGCTTCGGCGATTTGCTTCCGGTCTTCCTCGGGATTACTCGCAACGACTTCGTCCTGCTGCCATGAACCGCCAAGGGTGATTTTGCAGCCTTCGCTGTAGAGCACTTTCGCGCGGTTGCCGGCTTTGGTTTTGATGCCGTCGAGCACCGTGACGTCATGTTTGGGAGCGCCACTGTATCCGCCGAGCAAACTGCGATTGGCGTTGGAGCCGATGACGGCAATGGTTTTGGTTTTCCTTAAATCCAACGGGACGAGGTTGTTTTCATTTTTCAACAACGTGATGGATTCGCGCGCGGCCTGCAGGGCCAATTTGCGGTGTGCATCGGAGGCGACAATTTTTTCGGCTTCTTTGGGATCAACGTACGGGTCCTCAAACAAGCCCATCTGAAATTTCCAGAACAACATCGGCGCGATGAGCTCGTCCAATTGCGATACCTTGAGGATTTTCTTTCGAACGAGTTCGACGAGGTGCAAATAACAATCCGGTTCGGGGAACTCGATGTTTACGCCCGCTTTCACAGACAGTTCGCAGGCGTGGCTTTTGTCTCGCGCTACAAAATGCCCGTGGGTGTCCGGGCGATAATTCAGTTCCCAAATCGAGTAATAATCTGAGACGACGAAGCCTTTGAATTTCCATTCTTTGCGAAGGACATCGCGCAGCAGCCATTCGCTCGCGTGCGAAGGCACTCCATCAATTTCATTGTAACTGGCCATGACACTGATGGCGCCGGCTTTTTGGATGGCTTCCTTGAAAGTGAACAAGAATGTTTCGCGCAAAAGACGCTCGGAAACATTCACCGGCGCGCAGTTCATCCCGGATTCAGGCTGGCCGTGCGCGGCAAAATGTTTGAGGGTAGCAATGACGCGATTTTTATTTTTGAAACTGGCATCTCCCTGGAATCCGCGCACGGCAGCGATGCCCAGGCGTGAAACCAAATAAGGATCCTCACCGTACGTTTCCTCAACGCGCCCCCAGCGCGGGTCCCGTGACACATCAACGACGGGCGTCAGTGCCTGATGGCCGCCGCGTGCGCGGGTTTCAGCAGCGGTCATAGTGAAAAGTTTTTCAATCAAATCCGGGTTGAATGTTGCACCTAAGCCAATCGGTTGAGGAAAGCTTGTACCATCCCGGGCGGCATGGCCGTGAAGGCATTCTTCGTGAAAGAAAACCGGGATGCCGAGCCGCGAATTTTCAATGAAAAATTTCTGGATGGCATTGGTCAGTTCAGCCATGTCGCGCGCATTTTTGCCCTTCCATGGCTCAGTGGGCGGGCTGCCGGCGTCACTGGGGCGGCCAACCTGGCCAATGCCGTGACCGTTTTTGAAACTTGCTTTGGCTTTCTTGAAATCGAAATTGCCGCTTTGGTCCAGGAGCTTCGTATTTTTCTCCTGCCAGACGCACATCATTTGTGCAGCTTTTTCTTCGAGGGTCATCCGCTTCAGCAAATCTTTCGTGCGCAGGGCGGGAGAGGCGGCGGGATTTTTATAAACCGGAATAGCAGGCGTTTTCTTCATGTGAAATTTAGAAATATGCTCGGATAAAGGTCATCCGCATATCAATCGTAAACGCATGGATAATTCTATCTATCGATGAAAACTTTCCGGCGGGCCGAGGTAGGAAGGCTTCTCGCCGCCGCAATTCACGACAATTTTTTGCAGGACAACGCCGGGATCCACCATCCAGACCTTGAGCGTGTGTTCGCCCGGCTCTTTGATCGAGATGGGTGTCTTAACGATCCTGACGCTATCAGATACGGCTTTTTCCCAATCATGCAGCCCGTCGCCTGCTCCCACAGAGTAATCCGCCGGCACGGCGGTGACGATTTGCGGCGGCTGATTGTCGAATGACAAAGCAAAGCGCAATCCGCGCCCGGCCACAAAATTTAACGTGGGCGAAAGATAAGTTTTAACTTCAACATTTCCCGAATCGAACAGGTACATTTTATATTCGAGGCAGGGCGAATTTTTGGGCGGCGTTACGCTCGGTGCCGTCACCGGGAAGATGCTCATCGCGGAAAGGCTTCGTCCCAGGTTCGGAATCCGGTCCCAACGCGCCGAATGCGTGCCAATGTTTTTGGTGAAATGTTCTGCCTGAATGGCGACATAACCATCCGCCTCGACAAAGCCTTTCACGGAATCGGGCGAAGGTTTATGCGGGTTAAAAACTTTTACCCCAACCGTGACGACGTTTGTGCCGCTGCTAATGCGCACGGAGCCTTCGGTGGAACCTGCCGGAACGTTTTTCCAATCGATCACCACCCACAGGCGTTTTCCTTTTTCAGTCCTCACCGACAATTCGGAAGGCTGTTTTACGAGCGGCAGGATGGTCGGGCCGTCATCAGAAAGCCAAATCCATGGTGCGCTGACTTTGGCTTTGAATTGCAGCGGCGCTTTCCCCTTGTTAAAGACATCAATAAAACGCGCCGGTTGATTGAAGATATCGAACGCCGGCAAAACGGCTTCACCTGCGGCACCCGGCCAGGCGTTGGTGGAACCTTCGATGGCGACTCCCATTTCCGCGTCTTCGGGCACTTGAATTTCCACGACGTTCGGCATGGCATTCGATGGCGGCTGTTGCCAGCCCGTATATCCGATATGCGTTTGGTCCATCATGTGGTCCCATTTGCCATCTGCGAGCTTGTGATTGTAATAGGCCGACCATTTGGCATCGGTGGCGAACAAGGTTTTTACTTCTGAGGCATAATCATTGGCGCTGGGACGTCCCTGGGCTGCCAGCAAATGATTTTTGGCGGTATCAATGTAAAGTTCATTGAGGATTTCGCTGGCCTGCACCGGGTATAAAACCGTTTCAAAAAAAGCGCTGCGCTCGTCCGGCGGAAGATTTTGATAAATCATATTCGCATCCGAGGCCAGTGATTTCCATCCGGCTAGCGCCTTGTCGGCTTCTTCATAATTGACGAGGCTGTAGGTGTCGGGAGAAAGCAATTCGGGCTTCCGGCGCGCTGCGTATTTGGTGTAGCGGGTAACTACATCGGCAATGTTGGTGGTGTAATCAGGGCTAAATTCCCGTTCCGCCCATAATTCGGGATAGGTCGAGATATTGTCTTTGGTCCATCGATCCGGGTCCCATGCAAGTGTCAGGAAAAACTCTGTGGGATAGGAGACGTGCTGCAGATGGCCAACGTTGACGACCCAAATCATGTTGGCGCCATAATTGTACGCCAGCTCCATTTGTTCCCAGGTCTTCTCGTTTTGAACAGAATTAATCCATTTATAATTTCGTGGGCCGCCGACGTAATCAAAATGGTAATAAACACCGGCGCCGCCACTGCGTCCGCGATCGCCCGGTGAAGGCAAACGGCGGATGTTGCCCCAGTTATCGTCGCACCACAGGAGCGTTACATCGTCGGGCACGCGCATTCCCTTTTCGTAATACTCCTGGACTTCCTTGTAGAGCGCCCAGAGCTGGGGAACGTCGGCGACGTTGGTTTGCATGACGTCGGAGATGATTTGCCGTTGCGCATCCACGATTTCTTCGAGCAGCGCAACGTTGGCGGATGGCGACATCGGGGTATCGATTTTTCCGCGCATGGCGATGGTAATGATTTTTTCGTAATCCTTGTTTCGTTCGATGCCTTCGCGCCAGAAAGATTCCAAAAGATTGGAATGAGTTTGAAAATTCCATTCGCGCGGGCTGTGACCTTCGCGGCCCCATTCCTTATCCGCACGCATCATGGGCTCGACGTGCGAGGTGCCCATGACGATACCGTATTCATCGGCAAGCTTTGCGTTGAGCGGATCGTCCTCGCCAAAGGCATTGTCCCACATGGCCGGCCAGAGATAGTTCGCCTTGAGCCGCAGCAGCAGCTCGAAAACATTGGTATAGAACGCGTGATTATAGCCGCCGAACTTTTCCTTGGCCCACCCGGTTAGGTCAGGCGCTTCGTCATTGATGAAAATGCCGCGATATTTGACGGCCGGCGGGCCTTGAATATATTTGCCGGCCTTAACGTATAATTCGTCGCTATGTTTTGGCGGGACATCTGTCCAAAAATACCAGGGCGAGACGCCGATGTTCTCTGACAAATCATAAATGCCGTAAATAGTGCCGCGCTTGTCGCTGCCGCAAATCACCAGGGCTTTTTCAATTCCCGGAAGTGGCTTGGGTACCACCTGGATTAAAAACGATTCCCATTTGTCTTTGATGGGTGACACATCGATTTTCCGTTCACTGACCAGCCGGTCAATCAATTCACTTTTGCCCAGGGTGCCGATGATGATCTGATAATTGGCGGGATGTTCGGAGTTAACCGCTGCGGGGAAAATGCCGGTCACACGCGAAATGTCGGTGCGCAAGTTGTTCGCGGCAATCATGACACCGGGGAAATCGTTGATATCGACCAGCAGGCCGGCGGAGCCGGAGTTGGTTTGAACGAGGGGGAAGCTCCCTCCGGATGGAGTGGGTTCCACATACTGAGGACCGCCGAGCCCAAAGGCGTCCTGGAGGAAAGCGAACAGGCAAAGAAAAATGATGGGAAGGATTTTGCCGTGCATGATGTTCAGTTTTTCACAGGGCGTTTCAAAGCGAATGTGTGAGTTTAGTTTTGGAGACGAAGATATGTAAACCAAATAACCTGAGGTTAATAATGGAGAATTTTATGATTTGCATGGATTATTTTCTGATTCATTGTTTCTTGCTTGATGGCAATCGTCTCTAAGAAAATAGTTTGCGACATGCAGAATGAGTTTTCATTGAAGGGTGAGACGGCCTTAATCACCGGCGGCGGGAGTGGTTTGGGGCTGGGAATCGCGGAGTGCTTTGTAGCGGCGGGCGCGCGGGTGGTGCTGGTAGGACGGCGCGCCGATGTCCTGCAGCGCGCCGTGAAGGAACTGGGCAAGGCCGCGAGCTATGAACCTCACGATATCACGGCGCTTGACGAAGCGGAGAACCTGGTCAAATGGATTTCCAAAAGCACGGGGCCAATTTCCATCCTGGTAAATAACGCCGGCCTTCACCTCAAGAAAACCGCCGTGGAAACGACGGCGGCGGAATTTAATTCCGTGTTACAGACCCATGTGGCGGGGGCATTCAGCCTCACACGCGCGGTATTGCCGCAAATGATCCAGCGTAAGCACGGGAGCATTTTGTTTACGGCGTCGATGGCGTCGCTGTTTGGGATTCCGCTGGTCGTGGCGTATTCGGCGGCCAAGTCCGCTTACATAGGCATGATGCGTTCGCTGGCGACGGAAGTTTCGCCGCATGGGGTGCGAGTGAATGCGATTGCGCCGGGTTGGATTGAATCGGACATGCTGCTGAATGCCCTGAATGGAGACGCCAAGCGGTCCAATAAAATCCTTAGTCGCACGCCAATGAACCGGTTTGGAACGCCGAAGGACATTGGTCTGGCGGCTACCTACCTTTGTTCCCCGGCAGCACGGTTTGTTACCGGCGTTTTGCTGCCAGTGGATGGAGGCGCAAGTATCGGTTTTTAGAGCGGCTCCGTGTTCTCACGACTTTGTTCGAGGTGCGAATAGTGGCAATAATTAGAGAATATTTCTAACAAGGCGAGGCGTTCGAATCGTCAGGATGGCAAAATAGTATATTCGCGTATAAGTGGCTACACTGGCTACACTGTTGAATATCAACGACTAAAGTGGCTACACAACCGGCTACAAATTTTTCAAAGTGGCTACATCGTTGATACTCAATGACTAAAGTGGCTACATTAACGTTATCGGAGTGGTGACAGGAATATGGCTTTGGTAGGACAAAGAGGGACTTTTTCTTTACCATTGTTCACTGGACACCCTTGTTATTTCCGATAGAGTGCCAGTTTGTGCAAATAGCATGAGGGTTTTTACGCCGATGCGTAAAATTGATTTGAACAACTTCCAGGTGGCGACGAGCGAAACGGCGCGTGATATCAACAGCCGGATCATGCTGAACCTCGTCCGCAAACATCAGCCGATTTCGAGGGCGGACCTGATGCGCCAATCGGGCTTGCAACGCAGCACCGTTTCCGTCATTGCCGAGCAACTGATAGCTGAGGGCTGGCTGCGTGAAGGGGAAGTGGGCCTGTTGCCGCGCGGGCGGCGGCCGACGTTTCTCTATTTGAACGAGAACCGGGCGGGAATATTTGGCATCAATATCCAGCCATTTTCAACAGACATCGGCCTGGCAAATTTGGCCGGCCATTTTCTGGCCTTGGAAACGATGCCCACGCCCCATAGTTCCGCGGCATTTGTGACGAAATTCAGTTCGCGTGTCCGTGAGCTGATGAAACAGCATCCCATGATGACCTATGAGGGAATCGGGGTCAGTTTGCCCGGTCGTGTGGATTTGTCTTCGCAGAAATTTATTTTCGCCCCGAACTTAGGCTGGCACGCCGCGGATTTGAAGGGCCAGTTGGAAAATGCGACGGGGCTGCCGGTGAGTCTGGAAAACGCGGCCAATGCGTGCGCCCTTTCTGAATTTTGGTTTGGCAAACACGCGGAAGGTGTGCGGAACCTGGTGGTGGTGACAGTGTCTGAGGGCATCGGCGTAGGAATGATCTTGAACGGCCAATTGGTGCGCGGGGCATCCGGACTGGCGGGCGAATTTGGCCACGTGACGATAGACGAAAATGGGCCCAAGTGCGGTTGTGGCAACCATGGTTGCTGGGAGGTTTTTGCCTCAAACTCAGCAGCCGTGCATTACTACAATGAAACGGGTGGCCGTAAAAATCCGGTGAAAACCTATGGAGAAATTTTGGCCCGCGCACAACAGGGAGAGCCGCTGGCGTGGCAGACCCTGGAACGCATGGCAAAATATTTGGGCAAAGGCATTGCCATGCTGGTGATGGGGCTGGCGCCGGATGTCATTGTCATTGTGGGGGATATAGCGCACGTGTGGGAGAAGATTAGCCCGATGGTAGGGGGAGTGGTGCAGCAATGGGCATCGACGCATCCGGCAGTCAAGATCACGGCCAGCGGCCCGGCATCCCAGCCGAGGCTGCGCGGAATCGTCGCATTGGTGCTGCAGAAGCACTTTGTGGCTCCAACTGTAGCTTAAAATTGCTCCAATTTAGTCCACGGGTCGAACTTTTTTTGTTTTTGGGTGCTTTCAACGGGGTCTTTTTATACCTTAAATGCCTGCAAATATGGGATTTCTGTTATATTGTTCGAGGCGCGAATTTTCTACTTGACTACAAAGGCTTTTAAGATAAAGTTCGGGGTACGAACAAATCCATTGAGCAAAAAAGGGTAACTGCCCTTTCGCGTCCATGCGTAAAATCGATTTGAATAATTTTCAGGTGGCGACGAGCGAAACCGCTCGTGACATCAACAGCCGCATCATGCTGAACCTGGTGCGCAAGCACCAACCCATCTCCCGGGCTGACCTGATGCGCCATTCGGGATTGCAGCGCAGCACAGTTTCCGTGATTACGGAACAGCTCATTGCTGAACGCTGGCTGCGTGAGGGTGAAGTCGGCCAATTACCTCGCGGACGCCGTCCTACATTCCTCCATCTCAATGAAGATCGCGCCGGCATTTTTGGAATCAACGTTCGTCCTTTCATGACGAACATGGCGCTGGCCAATTTGGAAGGCCGCTTCCTGGAACAGGAATCCATGGTGACTCCCACCAGCCCCGACGAATTTGTAAAACAGATCTCGGAACGGGTGCATGCACTGATGAAAGAACGCCCGCATATGGCTTATGAGGGCATTGGCGTCAGTCTGCCCGGCCGCGTGGATTTGTCTTCGCAGAAATTTATTTTCGCCCCGAACTTAGGCTGGCATGAAGAGGATTTGAAGGAACGGCTGGAGCGCGCCACAGGATTGCCGGTGGATTTGGAGAACGAGGCGAATGCGTGTGCTTTGTCAGAATTTTGGTTTGGCCGCCATTCGGACAGCGTCAGCAATTTAATCGCCGTGGCGGTCTCGGAAGGTATCGGCGTGGGAATGATTTTGAATGGCCAAATCGTGCGCGGGCCGTCGGGCCTGGCCGGTGAATTTGGCCACGTTAGCATCACGGAAAACGGGCCCAAATGCGGCTGCGGCAACCGCGGTTGCTGGGAAGTGTTTGCCTCTAACTCTGCGGCCGTCCGTTATTACACAGAAGCCAAGCAGGCCCAGCGCAACGGCAAAAATGGAAAGAACCATCATTCAGCAAACGTCTCCTTTGAAGACGTATTGAAAGTAGCCGAGCAGGGGGACCTGCAGGCTTTGGAAGCACTGGATAAGATGGCCCATAATCTGGGCCGGGGCATTGCAATGCTCGTCACCGGCCTGGCGCCAGACATCATCGTGGTGGTTGGGGAAGTGACGCGCGCCTGGGACCGCCTGGGGCCGATCATCAGCGATGTCGTCAAACAGCGATCCTTTACGCATCCCACGACCCGGATCATCGCCAGTGGACCGGCTCCACAACCGCGCTTGCGGGGGATTATCGCGCTGGTCCTGCAAAAACATTTTGGAGCACCCATGATTGCATAATTACCGAATTTGTTCATCCGCCGAACTAAATGCAGAGAGATTAACATGAAAAACCAAGTTTTGGAACAACCCAACCCGGCCAACGAGACCGGCTCTCACAGCAGGACGCATGATATCGCATCAGAGATTGCCGAGCGGATTGGACGCAGCATCGCCTACATGGTGGAGCATCTGGACCAGCCGTTGCAGGTCTCGACCCTGGCCGCCCAGGCCAGTGTTTCGCCGTCGCACTACTTCGCGCTCTTTAAACGGCAGACCGGGACGGCGCCGATTGACTTTTTCATCCGGTTGCGGATGAACCACGCGAGGCAATTGCTGGATTCCACCTGCTCGAGCGTCAAAGAAATTGCGGCGACGATGGGATATGACGACCCATTTTACTTTTCACGGGTATTCAAGTCGGTTCACCAGGTGGCCCCGGCGGAATATCGCAGGCGAAATGGGCAGGGCAGGGCGGCGGCGCAGCGGACGAACGGACGGTCGGTGCAACCCCTGGCTATGGCGATGCAGGAATCAGCGGTGAAGCAGAACAGAATATCGTTTTTATAAATACGGCACGTTATGCATAAAAAAATTACTCAAAAAAATCGGTCCAGTGGTTTTACATTGATTGAACTGCTGGTGGTCATCGCCATCATCGCGATCCTGGCGGCGATACTGCTGCCGGTCCTGGCCAAGGCGAGGTTTCGCTCCCAGGTGACCAATTGCACGAATGTCTGCCGGCAGTGGGGCGTGATGGCCAATGTGTATGCCGGCGATGATTCCCAGGCACGATTTCCGGGAGCGAATGATCCCAGTTCGACGTGGAATATTGGCGGTTCTGCAGGTGGCAATCCCAGCGACGTCTCTCCTAATTTTGTTAAAAATTTGATCCCTTATGGCATGACGGTGCCGATTTTCTTCTGTCCGGTCCGGTCGCAGGATTATGCCTACGCTGATTTGTGGTGCGAGATTGATCCACTTCTGAAGCATCCGATGCATAGCGTCAATGACCTGAGCTCGTATTTTGGCGGGGCAACTGTAACGTCAGGCGGCCAAACCGCAACGGGCCGTTCTCTCGGAGGTTATTCCAAGTTATTGTATGCCTGGTGGGTACCGCGCTATAACGGTAATCCAGCCCTTCCTAAGTACGTATTTCCAAGCACTAATTATATGCAAAATAATACGGCTTCATTTCCGAGCAGTTGTCAGGGTTGGCCTGCAAAGCAAACCGATTTGAACGCAGGAAGGTCGGCAATCATGTCAGATCTGGCAGAAGGAGCGGTGGGCAATACGTCACCGAATACGATCACCGCAGGCGCGGAGCCTTTTACCCAAGGTCATTTTTATAACGGCAATCTCGATGGGGTTAATGTTCTGTATGGTGATGCCCATGTGGAACTCCATAACAAGGCGGCGATGCAGTGGCAATATACTGCCGAGGCCAGCCAGTTTTATTGAAAAATTTTGAACACTCATAGGATAGTCCATGTGAATTATAGTTTTGTCCATTCCGTTAAAGCTAAGAGTATAATAAGTTAAATCAAATAGCCTAAAAGTAAGTGGTAGATAGTGTGTGTCCCTGCATAGAATAAAAAAACCCGCAACAATTATGAAATACCATATTAAAACCATTGTCATAGCCGCGCTGGCTTTGGCGACATGTCAGTTCGCGCGAGCCGATATATTGACCGTTACGAATGATGTGAACGTAACGACATGGGATAACGTCGGTGGAAATGCCCCATTTTATTCAACCAGTCTTTCAGGGCCAACCGCCCAGGGCTTTATCGCTCCAGCCTCTGGTGCTTCTTATACGGTGCTGAGCGAATATTTCACAATCACAAACAACGGCGCGGGCGGGATGTCGGCTGTTTCAGCTTCGTCAAACTATATGTTGAATGCGATTTCATTCATCGCAGCCGGTGGCAGCGGGCCGGTCCAGGTTCATTTGTTTGATATCACGACTAATTTAACGGCGAGCAGCGGCACTATTTATACCGGTCAAGCCAAGTATAACTTTAGCGCCAACGGGGATTTGTTGGGCGCTAACGGGGGCCTGACATTTTCCAATAACCTGCCTGGTTCGAGGCAGCAAGTCATTGTGCTGCAAAACGGCCCGAATACGCAGGACCAGGTTATCTTGAGCACGAACCATACGTATGCTTTGGAATTCTGGCTTACGAAGGCGCAACCCGGCATCATGCAGTGGTCTCGAACTCTGACGGCGGATCCGGGTGGCCAGGGCATGGGCGTTACGGATGCGAGCCTTACGCAGTCGCGTATCACTCTTAACGCTATAGGTGCTGCAGGCGGCACCCCGCGGGTGTTTATGATGGCCCTTTACGGCACGCCCACGATGGCTACTCCGTCATCGAATAGCAATACCAATATCGGCCCCATCGCCTTCTATACTTATGACGATTTCTCTACGAACGGCGTAAGCCCGAATAACCCCACTAACTATGACTGGTTTACAACTAATGCCGTTTATATCAATGGCGATATCACCAACGTGTATGCGAATTGGTTCGGCGGCGGGTTTGGCAGCGTTCAATGGAACACGAATGATGCCCAGAACAACATCCAGAGCGGTTCGATGCAGCTCAACGTGAATTCGGGCAATGGCCAATGGGTTTTGCATCGTGTTGGCTACCCGAATAACCCCGGTGTCAGTTCGTTAGTCTACACGGGAGTGGAAATGGATGTGCGCTTTGACGTGAGCTCGTATAGCGCAGTAACTGGTGGCACGACGAATTACGGGCCACTACGATTGGGAGTAAGACCAAACGGGGCATTTACCCAGGATTGGTTCTATTACCTGACTCCTATAACTACGACGAACTGGGTGCACGTGGTTGCCCCGCTTTCTGCCACCGACCCGAATCAACAGTCATGGGGCGAACTGTTAATCGGTATGGATCCGAGCGTAAACAGCTTTAACGCCGGCGGTGGTGGACCGCAGACCATATACATCGACAATGTCAAATTTATCGGCTCGGCGACTCCTCCGCCAGTTCCGCCACCGACAGTGCAAGCGTTGCTGGCGAAACCCGGTCTGCGTATTTTTGCCGGATCCGCGGTGAATACCTATGACCGCGCAACGGTGAGCAGCGTGAATGAGAGCTATTCCTGGATTTCGCCCAATGCGTATCCGGTCACTTATACATTCTCACTGTTGAGCTATCCGGCCAACAACATTAACCAAACAATGATCGAGCTCATTCCTAATAATGGCGCGAACCAGTACTTAGGCGGCACATACCCCGCCGCGGGCAATCAATACTTTGATTACCAGTCGCCCAACGGGATGTGGCTCGTGCTCGCGCCTAACGGCGCTGGCCGGGTGACGGCTTCAGTGCAATGGAAGACGAATTTGCCGAATGCCAACCCGAATAATATTGCCCTGACATTCACCAATCCGACGGCCATTGGAACCTGGACATGGAAATTCATTGATGCGAATGACGGCTTTGTGATCGCTCCTGGCGGTATCTCCATGCCGTTTACGGTTACCAATGGAACAGTTACGACTGACTTCGCCAACCCGGTCTGCGTCGTATGTGGATTGCAACCCAATGCCGCGGCAGGTGAAGGGCTTTGGGAAGATTGGGGCCTCATCGCCATCACCAATACATCCGGTGGCGACTTTGCCACCGATTGGACTCACCAGAATTCGGACTTCCCGCAAAGCGGTGGCGTTTCGCCGGACGGCTATTGGAGCCCGCAAGGTTCCGCGAATCCGCCGGAAATCATCATCGCCCAAAACGGGTTGGACGCGCTCTGGGTAAACTGGACAACTCCCATACCGGCGGCCGGGTTCAATGTTGTGGAAGGGACGAATATCCAAACCAGTCCCTCGACCTGGGATCAACCGCAGTTTTACAGCAATGGCAGCGACACCGTACAGCCTCGTGGCGGCCAGGCCGTGCTGCTGGCATCTAAATACTGGACGCTGCTGACGAAGGGCCAGTTGCCGACCGTGAACGGCGCTCCGCAGCCTTCGTATCCCACTATAACTGTGCCGCTGTCTCCCAATGCGTTCTTTATTGGTTCAACCAATTACGCCAACCAGCCCTAATCGGCGGGGATAAAAGACAACTATCATGGCGGCGCCGGGGAAAACCGGCGCCGCTTTTTTTATAAAGTAAATTGATTTAGAGGACAAAGTGAGTAATAAGTAATATGGTTCATCGCTCCCCATTCTTCTTAAAGGTTATTGCCGTGATATCTCTGTTATCCGGCCTATGTGTTTCTATTGGTAAGTCGCAAATCACCAATGTTGTTGACCAGTTCAATCCATCAGGAGTAAACGACTTTAACTATAGCGGCGGGCAGATTAATAAAGTTTGGACGAATTGGTTTGGCACGGCGTTTCAATCCCTGGTTTGGGATTCCACGATGGATGCCGGCGGCAACCCCAATTCGGGCTCGATGAAGATAACGGCTAATTTCAGCGGCTCGGCCAATCAATTTGAAGTTTATAATGGCTTCAATGGTATTAATCCTCCGGTAAACGGGG
>DATJXK010000294.1:0-6435 GCA_035500235.1 Pseudomonadales bacterium
AATGACCCGGGACAGATCTTCGCCCGGGACGAACACTGGAGTACCGTAGTCACGACTCCTAAACAACCGCTCCTATCCTGGTATGGAACGGTCAATGATTTCCGTGACCCATACCTGGTCGAGCTCACCGCCCCTGTCGCCGAAATCGAAATGATCGGGCCTGATACCAATCATTTTATATTGCAACGATTGGACGCCTATACCTGGAAAATTCCCGGTGAAAAATTTCCTGTAGATCCCAATAGCGTTCAATATCTTATTCAGCTACTGGCCAGCCTGCACGTTTCGCAATTTGTAAAGGACGTTGTCACCCCCGCTGATTTGGCCGCCAACGGGCTGGCGAAACCATGGCGCCAAATCATTTTGCGTTCAGCCGCAGGCGATTCCAACGCTATTATCGCCCATTTACTGTTCGGTAATGTGGATACCAACCAGGTTATTGTCCAGCGGGCGGATGAAAATTTTATTTACGCGATTGCGCCGGAAGATTACAAAAAATTGCCCCAATTGGGAGCCTGGCAATTTCGCGACCGCACCATTTGGAACTTCTCGGAAACGAATGTAGCACAGGTCACCGTCCAGCAAAATGGCAAAACCTGGCAGCTTATTCATCACGGTCCCAATCATTGGTCCCTTGGCGCCGGCTCGGGTGCCATCAATACGCCAGGTGTTGAAGAAACCGTTCACGATCTGGGACATCTCTATGCCTACTATGAGTGGATGGCTCGCGGCCTCAGCAAGCCGGCGGATTATGGTTTTAAACCCGGCAATCTCTCAATCACTGTCACACTTAAAGATGGCCAGTCGCAAACCGTGGATTTTGGCCTGGCTACCGGCAATACCGCTGTGGCGGCGGTAACGCTCGATGGCGAACGCTGGGTTTTTCTCTTTCCCCCCGATATGTATCAACTCGTCTCAAGTTATTTAGTCGTTCAATCAAGTGTTCCTTGATTGAATTTAATCGCGATTTCAGCGAACGTTTTCCTGCCTATGGGCAACCGAACCCGGTTCTGGAACAGATGTCGCGTGTGCTTCCGGCTATGCCGAATCACCGTTCTTTTGTTCATCCTGGCACTGGTGTGTGCAGTGATTTGGCTCGATCGGGTCGGACTGCCGGATTTTGTAAAGCAGCCCCTGATCCAGGCATTGCGCCAGCGCGGCGTTGAACTGCAGTTTGTCCGCCTGCGCTTCAATCTAGTTCGTGGTTTGGTTGCCGACAACGTCCATATCGGCAGCTCAATAACCAACACGCCTTCGATGACCTTCTCCCAGGTTCGGTTGGAATTAAATTATGACGCTCTCTGGCACCGGAAATGGCAGTTGGACGGTCTCGCCTTGCGGCAGGGCACCCTTACCTTCCCGGTACCCGATACTAACGGGCCGCCAATTATTCTGACCCTCGACCATATCCAAACTGACGTGCATTTTGCAACGAACGATGTCTGGTCACTCGATAATTTTCAGGCGGATTTCGCGGGTGCGACGTTTACTTTATCAGGTGAACTGGCCCATGCAAGCACCGTCCAGGATTGGAAAATTTTCCATCACAAACCTTCTGCCACCGGTGAAGAGCAGGCGCGGTTAAGAAAAATTGCCCGCGCCCTGGATCAAATTCATTTCCACGGGATATCCCAAATGCATCTCAATGTGAATGGTGACGCCCGTGACTTTAGCTCGTTTGCCGTTCACCTGGCCGTCAATGCTCCTGGTGCAAACACCCCCTGGGGCACTGCCAGCAACATGCAGTTCATCGTTTATTCCATTGGTCCTATTCAGCAACCGAAAGTCCTCCCGGCACAGCCGCGTGAAATTAACTGGGTCGCCCACGCATCGCAATTGGTAACGACCAACTTGACCGCAGATTCAATTTACCTCGCCGGCCATTGGCACGCGCCGATGGACCTTCGATGGAATGCCGAAGTCTCACGCCTCGTTACTCCAAAACTCAGCGCAGACTTTATCTCCTGCGGCGGTTCCTGGCATGACCCTGAAATGACTATCACCAATTTATATGTGCGCCTTGGAAAAGGGGACCTCCGCGCTGCCATGGATTTCAATCTACAAACCCGCGAGCTTTCCTTCACTAACTCTTCCTGCTTCGATGTCAGTGCCGTCGATTCTCTCTTGACGGAAAAAACCCGCGAACGCCTGGCCCAATATTCATTACCAAGCGCACCGGCGCTGCGTGCGTCCGGTTCGCTTATCCTGCCTGATTGGAAAGCGCACACCATCGATTGGCGTAACGATGTGCAACCGACAGTCCGACTTAAGGGCGAATTATTTTTGACCAACGCCGGGTTTAACGGCCTCTCATTCAATAAAGTGCATGGCTTCTTTTCTTACTCAAATGAAATTTGGACTGTGTCGGATGTTGTCATCACGCGGCCGGAAGGTAAAATGGCCATTACTGGCAACGAAAACGACACCACGCGGGATTATCAATGGCATCTTTCCGGTTTGTTTGCACTGGATTCCATCCAGCCGTTTCTCAATGCCAAAGCCTTGCGCGGATTCCATAACTTCACCTTTGCTGAGCCACTTTCCCTGGACGCGAACATTCGCGGGCGCCTCTACGATTATGACAGCATTGAAGCGACCGGCCATCTGCAATTGAAACATTTCACCATCCGAGGTGAAGCAGTTGATAACGTGGAAAGCGATTTTCATTATGCCCATCGCGTAGTGGAATTTTTCCACCCGCACCTGGAAGCGGGACTGCAAACCATGCATGCAGACGGTGTTCTCCTAGATTATGCCGGCGACCGTGTTTATTTCACCAACGGCCTGGGTACGGCCGACCCTCAGATGGTCGCCACCGCCATCGGCCCGCTAACGGCAAAAATAATGCAACCCTACCATTTTCCACAATTACCGACAGTGCGTGTAAATGGTTATGCTCCCTTGCGCGATGGCACAAACGCGGACCTGGACTTTCAATCCGTCGGCACTACGCCAGTGGAATGCCTCAAAGTGAGAACACCGGCGCTGGCCGGTGAAATTCATTGGGTACGCCAAACGCTTGTTCTGACAAATATGACTGGTTCCTTTTACGGCGGTAATGGCAATGCCTGGGCGTTTTTTGATTTCCATCCGCACCCGGGCGCAAATTTTTCCTTCGTGGTCAATCTCACTAACGTTGATATACATCCCCTGGCGACGGATTTGGCCTCCCCCACGAATCATCTCGAGGGCCTGGTCAGCGGCCATTTTGTCGTAACCCGGGGTTATTCAGCCGATTGGCGCTCGTGTTTTGGTTACGGCAACATCGATATGCGCAACGGCTTGCTTTGGGATGAACCTGTTTTCGGTATTTTGTCACCCATTCTGAATACAATCTCTCCCAATCTCGGTGAAAGCCGGGCCACTGATGCTTCCGCCACATTTATCATGACCAACGGCATTATTTCCACAGATAACCTGCAAATCCACACCGCCATGATGGGCCTGCTCTACACTGGTACACTGGATTTGCAGGGCAATCTGAATGCCCACGTCACTGCAGAATTGTTGCGCGACGTGCCGGGTGTCGGGCATGTCTTGAGCGCTGTTCTCTGGCCAGTGGGCAAGGCCTTTGAATGCAATGTAAGTGGTACCTGGAAGAAACCAGTGAGCAAACTGAGTTATCTTCCTACGTCGTTCCTGTTCGAAATGCTGCATCCCATTCATTCATTAGAAGATTGGTCCCAATCAATACCTCCACCGCCGTAACTCTCGCCTTTGGTCTATGATTAAAAAATTTCCCATTGCGCTTACCATTGCCGGCTCGGATAGTGGCGGAGGCGCGGGCATCCAGGCTGATTTAAAAACCTTCGCCGCGTTTGGTGTCCATGGGACCAGCGCCATCGCCTGCCTGACCGCGCAAAATCCGAAGCGCGTGCTGGGCATCGAGCCGTGCCCGCCTAAAATGTTGCGTGCACAACTCGAAGCCATTTTTCAGGAACTTCCTCCAGCGGCGATAAAAACCGGTATGCTCTTTTCATCAAAGAACATTCAGGCCGTCGCCGAATTTCTAAAAAAGCAACAGCGCGCGCGTGTGCCGCTCGTGGTAGATCCTGTGCTGGTTTCGACTAGCGGTGCAAAGTTGCTGCAACCTGCTGCATTGAAAGTTTTGATGGATCAGCTTTTGCCACGGGCCACACTGGTCACGCCCAACTTGTTTGAAGCGGAAATCCTGGCCACGCAGAAAATTTCTTCCGTCGAAGAAATGAATGCCGCCGCCCGGAAAATATATTCACGCTGGGGCTGTGCCGTTTTGCTCAAAGGCGGCCATCTGCATGGCAAAGAAGCAACGGACATTTTCTTCGATGGCAGAACCTCCGTCCTTCTACGCGCGCCATTTGTGAAAGGTATCCGCACGCACGGTACTGGCTGCGTTTATTCCGCGGCGATTTGCGCTTCACTGGCGCAGGGCAAAAGCCTGCGACAGGCGGTGCAAGTTGGAAAACGGTTCATTACACGCGCGATTTTGAGGAGCTACCGAATTGGCAGCCATTTCGCCCTGGGAATTTAAAGTTCCAGCACTTTCTCAAACCGCGTCAGGTTCTTGGCGCCATTACCCGTTACCAGAGCAACGTCTTCAAGCCGCACGCCACCAATTTCCGGATAATAAAGTCCCGGCTCCACGGTCACCACATGGCCGCGTTTCAGTTCGCCCATCGAAGTCGCGCCCACACGCGGGGCTTCATGGATCTCCATGCCCAGCCCGTGGCCAGTGCCGTGAAAGAAACCTTCCATGTGTCCCTCGCGCCGGCCGGTTTTGTAACCTTGTTTCACAAAAAAGTCCTGCACGGCTTTGTGGATTTCGGACGTTTTAGTTTTCGCCCGCATTTTATCAAATGCGATTTTCTGCCCGCGCAACACGGTGTCGTAAAGCTTTCGCGTCGCTTCGTCCGCCCGGCCGCGCACGACCGTGCGCGTAATGTCGCCGAAGTAACCTGTTTTTTGCGAGCGCGGGAAAATGTCTATGATAATGGCTTTATTGGCCCGTAATGGTCCAGAGCCACGCTCATGCGGGTCGCATGCCTGTTTGCCGCCGGCCACGATGGTATTTGCTGCCAGCCCGCTCACCTGCATAATCGCACAGTCAATAATCGCGCGCAGGCGCTCAGACGTCAGCGGCGCGCCGCGGTAAATCAATTCCTGCCGCTTACCGATTTTCGAATGGCGCAGGGCCTGCATGCCTTCCGCCATGCCGACTTCCGCCATGATTAGCGCCGCCGAGATTTTTTTCACTTCATCGGCGGTCTTGAATTCACGTTTGGGGAAAAAATTCGCGCGTGGCTTGATCTTAAGGCCCCATTTTTTCAATTCCCGCGCCAGGCCGAACGGAAAGTTTTCCGGCACGATGACCCGCCGGATCTTTTTCTCGCGCATCACGTGGCGGATGACATGCGCATATTTCGGCTGCTTGATGCCGTCGCGGCGCAGTTTGCGCACGATTTCACTTAGGGAAGCCACCCGACAATGGGGCGCGCTCACGCGGGCGCGGTCGATTTCCAGGTCGCTCATTACCAGCAATGGGCGGCGTTCAAAGTGGAAATAGATAAACGGATCGGGCACGAACAGCCCGGTGGCGTAAAGCATGTTTGCGTCGCGCTCGCTGTCGGCGACGATGAGCAGGGCGTCGGACATGGTTAAATGGTTAGCTAATCAGGTGCCAAACAACCGATCACCCGCGTCTCCGAGACCGGGCACGATGAAGCCGCGTTCGTTCAGGTTTTTATCTACTGCGGCCGTAAAAATAGGGACTTTCGGATGACTTTCCTGCACCGTCCGGATGCCGAGGGGTGCGGCCACCAGGTTAACCAGGCGGACGTGCTTTGCGCCCTGTTCCATCAGCAAATCGAGGGCGGCCACGGCGCTGCCGCCGGTGGCTAGCATGGGGTCAATCAGAATGACTTCGAAGTCACCGAGATTTTTCGGGAAGCTTTTATGGTAAAATAGCGCCTTCAACGTCGTTTCCTCTCGTCTCAGCCCAATAAAACCGACCCGCGCGTGCGGAATCAACTGCAAAATGGAATCCAGCATCCCCAGTCCTGCCCGCAGGACCGGCACCAGCACCACTTCGCGCTTCAACTGAAACCCGCCGGTGACTGCCAGCGGCGTTTCCACCGAAATCTTTTGCACTGCGAAACTCCGCGTCGCTTCATAAATCATCAGCGACGCAATCTCGCCGAGTAGCCGGCGAAACTCCGGCGACGGCGTCCGCTTATCCCGCAACCGCGCGAGATTATGCTGGACCAGCGGATGGGCGATGACAGTGACGCCTTTCACGCGTTAGTCAGCCGTCGGCAGATAAAGGAAATAAAATTGGCCGGCCTCCAGTTTGGGCGATGTCAGGCCAATATCCACTTTTACATCGCGACGGGCAGAAGCGCTTTGGCTAAAGAGCCGCAAAAAATTAGAAATGTCGTACACTTCGTGGTACTCCACCAA
>DATJXK010000295.1:0-19030 GCA_035500235.1 Pseudomonadales bacterium
TGCGCTTTTCGTCAACCCGACAGACACTACCACGGCGGGGAATAACACTCCTTACGTGGCTTTTAGCTGGGTAGGAACGTCTGCTGAAGCCGCTTCCTACGCAGAAGTCAATCTCCGCCAGGGAACAGCTACTGCCGCTCCTACGGAGAATATTGATAACCTCGCTGTCGGCTCGGCTTTCTCGGACGTTGCGAGCCCGACGCCGGTGCCGGAACCTTCATCGCTGGCTTTAGCTGGCCTGGGTGGTTTGGCCTCCTTCATGGCTTTCCGCCGCCGTAAATAACCGCTGTTGCTACGGTTGAGTTTTGAGCCCTTGTCTGGAAACAGACAAGGGTTTTTGTTTGGACAGGCCTTGGTTGAGTTCGTTTAAAGCGAACTCTGGCTGGTTAAGATGAGCCGAAACTGGCTGATTTAATGATCCTAAAAAGAATCAGCTCAACCGCATGGGCATCACGACATACAGGAACGGGCCGTTGATCTTGAGGACGCCCGGGCTTAATTCATCAATTAATTCGAAAAACACTTCGTCCTCAGACAATGCCCCGAGCGCATCAATGAGATAGCGCGGGTTAAACGCAATCGCCATTTCCTTGCCTTTATAATTAACGGCCAATGATTCGCGCGCTTCGCCCACTTCCGGTGAATTGGCCGTGATCGCGAGGCTGTTTTTACCAAAGGTCATTTTCACGGAGTTGGCCTTCTCGCTCGTCATGATCTCCGCGCGCCGCAGTGCCTGTAAAAATTCTTCGCGCACCAGGGCAATACGCTCTTTCGTTTCGGTGGGGATGACCTGCTTGTAATTCGGATAATTGCCTTCGATCAGCTTGGTAATTAACAGAACCGAAAAGCCTTTGTCATCCTTCAGGGCGAAAGAAGCCTGGTTTTCGCCAAATTTGATTTCCACGTCGCCTTTTTCCTGAAGAAGGCGATTCAATTCACCGACTGCTTTGGCCGGGACAATGAATTCTCCGCTGCTTTTTTCCGAAATATCCGTTTCCTCATCCGCCAGCGCCAAACGGCGGCCATCCGTGGCCACCATGGTCATTTTGTTATCTTTGAGGCTGAAGAAAATTCCGTTCAACACATAACGGGATTCATCCGTGGATACGGCAAACGCTGTCTTCCGCATCATCGCTTTAACATTTTCCTGTTTGAGCGAGACCTTCTTGTCATCTTTAAACTTCGGCAAAGGCGGAAACTCATCCGCGCTTAACCCGTGAATTTTGTAATACGAAGGGCCGCAACGAATCACAGTTATGTTTTTATCGTCTGTTTCGATCTCAATTTCGCTGCCGTTTAATTCCTTGACGATGCCGAAAAGCTTTTTTACCGGCACCGTCGTGGCGCCGGGCTTTTTTACTTTCGCTTCCACGGAACAAACCACTGAGACGTCCAGGTCCGTCGCGGTAAATTCAACGCGGTCTTTTTCTGCACGTAATAGTACGTTTGAAAGTATCGGCAATGTAGTGCGCGAGCCCACCACGTTTTGGACGGCTTGCAGGCCGATGAGAATTTGCTCCTTGGATATCGAGAGGTTCATTGTCTGTTAATAGTAATTTTTTAATTAAAAATACTCTTATTATTATGGGCTGTGAATAAAGCAAACAACCCTGCCTGTCAAGGCTGCCACTGCGTTTTATCGCCGTTTGGCCATTGCACAACTCAAGTTAAAGATTCTCAAAAAATTAGAAAGCCAAACTTGTTCGCACAGTTCGCAAACAATTCACACACAATTGAGAGAGAATTTAGAGAGTTGTTGGTTTGGTTCATCGCCTGGAACGCACCCGTTTTACAATTTCCGGCAGCGCCGAACAAACAAACTCAATTTCTTCCAAAGTATTTTCGCGTCCCAGGGAAAAACGAATGAGCGAATTCGCTGAATCTCTCTTTCCCATCGCGACAACCACATGCGACGGCTCTAAAGAACCAGCGGAACACGCCGAACCGCTGGAGGCGCAAATACCTTCAACATCCAAACCGGCCAAAAGTGTAATGCTATCCGCTCCGTTAACGACCAAGGAAACGGTATTGGCCAGGCAATACTCCTGTGGACTGACCAGTTCACAACCGTCTATTTTATCAACCGCTGAAGTTAATCGGTCCACTAACGGTTTCAGTTTCAGTTGGTTGAACACCGGCGGCTTCACAAATTTTTCCAAGGCAGAAATCAAACCGATAATACCCGCTAAATTCTCTGTTCCTGCCCGTCGTTCATTCTCATGGCTGCCGCCGAGCAATACCGGCAGAGGTTGGAGCGGCGATTTGATCCAAAGCAAACCTGAGCCCTTAGGGCCATGAAACTTATGGGCGCAAACTGAAACCAGGTCGGCATTGAATTGGCCGAAATTTTCCACCGGCTCTTTTCCAAACCACTGGACGGCATCCGTATGAAAAATAACGCTTCGCTCATGGCAAATCGCGCCTAGTTCTGAGACCGGCTGGATCGTACCAATCTCGTTATTGGCCCCCATGACGGAAACCAGGGTCGTATCTTTGCGAATCGCGCGCTTTAACTCATCGGGCGAAACGCGGCCCGAAGAATCCACCGTTAGCCGCGTGACTTCAAACCCTTCATATTTACCCAGAAAATCGAAGCAATGCAGCACCGCATGGTGTTCGATGTCGGACGTGATTAAATGTTTGCCTTTGGACTTAAGCAGGCGCGCCGTGCCCAAAACGGCGAGGTTGTTCGATTCTGTTCCTCCGCTGGTGAAGATGATTTCGCTCGGTTTAGCGCCTAAAAACTTCGCCGCGCGATCACGGGCATCATCGAGCAGCGCCCGGGCTTTCCTGCCAACATGATGAACGCTCGACGGATTACCCCAAATCTCACCCAAAAATGGCAGCATCGCCTCGCGCACCGCCGGATCGAGCGGGGTGGTGGCGTTGTAATCCAGGTAAATCGTTTTTGGCATGATGTGGTACAGTAGAAGACGGGCAACGGGTCTCAAAACGAAAAAAATCAAAATTCTTGAGTCCCGGGCCGCCGGAACATACAAATTTACGATGGAAATGCGGATAAAAATTTGCGGCATCACCAATGCCGCTGACGGACGTGCCGCTGTTGAAGCGGGCGCGGACGCCATTGGCTTTATCTTTTACGAGAAAAGCCCGCGCTACGTCGCGCTGGAAACCGCCGCGGAAATCTCCCGGGAATTGCCGCCGTTCGTCATGCGCGTGGGCGTTTTTGTAAATGCCCCGGAGGAATTCGTCACGCGGGCAATCGCTGACTGCGGCCTGACCATGCTGCAGTTTCATGGCGATGAAACGCCGGAGTTTTGTACGCAATTCGGATTGATGAGCATGAAAGCGTTTCGCATGCACGGCCCGGAGACACTCGAACAAATTCCCCAATACGAAACCGATGCCTATTTGCTCGATGCTTATTCTTCCACGACCATTGGCGGCTCAGGAGAAAAATTCAACTGGGACCTGGCCATCGAAGCGCAAAAATTTGGCAAACCCATTTTCCTCGCCGGCGGGCTGACGCCGGAAAACGTGGCGGAGGCCATTCGCAAAGTAAGGCCGTTTGGCGTGGATGTTTCCAGTGGCGTGGAACGTGCGCCCGGAAAAAAGGATCACAACAAAGTGAAGGCTTTTATCGCCGCCGTCCGGAGTGTGAAATGAAAACCGAAAAAACACGCTGCCATTGGACCGCTGGCACGGACGAGCTCTACCTTCGTTACCATGACGAGGAATGGGGCGTGCCCGTGCACGAAGACCGCCTCTTGTTTGAATTTCTCATTCTTGAAGGAGCCCAGGCCGGCCTGAGTTGGCGCACGGTTTTGAACAAACGCCAAAATTACCGGGCGGCCTTTGATAATTTCGATGCCGAAAAAATCGCGCGTTATGGCGAAGCAAAGATCGCGAAACTGCTGAACAATGAAGGCATTATCCGGAACAAGTTAAAAATCAATTCCGCCATTCAAAACGCCCAAGCCTTCCTGAAAGTGCGCGAAGAGTTCGGAACCTTAGACGCCTATTTGTGGCGTTTTGTCGGTGGCAAACCGATCATCAATCGCCGCAAAAGCATGTCGGAAGTCCCGGCCAAAACGGAAATTTCCGACGCGATGAGCAAAGATCTCCTCAAACGCGGTTTCAAATTTGTTGGTTCAACGATTTGTTACGCCAATATGCAGGCCGTCGGCATGGTGAACGACCATTTGGTCACCTGCTTCCGGCACAAGGAACTTTCTTAGAATGAAACGCATTGCCGTTTATTGCGGCTCAAGCAAAGGTACTCGCCCTGAATACGCCGCCGCCGCCCAGGATCTGGGCGCATTACTGGCCCGCGAAAAAATCGAGCTCGTGTACGGCGGCGGATGCCTCGGCCTCATGGGCATGGTGGCGGAAGGCGCGTTGAAGAACGGCGGTCATGTCATCGGCGTGATTCCTGAGAAACTCGTCATCAAGGAAGTCGTCCACGAAAAACTACCCGACCTGCGCATTGTTAAAACCATGCACGAACGCAAAGCGCTCATCGAGGAGCTGTCCGATGGTTTCATCGCTTTGCCCGGCGGCTTTGGTACCTTCGAGGAATTTTTTGAAATCCTCTGCTGGGGCCAGTTGGGCTGGCATCGGAAGCCGTTCGGCCTGCTGAACATAGCAGGGTTTTATTCGTCGCTGGTTCAATTCCTTGACCAAACCACCAGCGAAGGGTTCATCCGCCCTAAGCACCGCGAACTGGTCATTTTAGAAAGTGACGCAGAAAAAATCCTTCATCGGATGCGGACATTCCAACCGCCGACCGAAATCAAATGGGTGAAATAATTCCTTTATGCCACACGAGCAGCCGGTTATGGAGAAATAAGGCGATAATAGGTCTGCGTGTTGGCGGCAGCAGCCGAGTTTGTCCAATACGTGATGCCTGCGGCATTATTGAAGGTAGCCGCCGTGTTCCATGAAGGAGCGGTCAGGTTAGTGCTGGAGAGAATTCTAAAATTGCTTCCCGGAGTGGCGAAAGCGGTAACAACGTCGTTTGGCGGGGCAGAATTTATTTGCAGGTCAAAAAGCGGCGGGACGGGATCAGATTCGACGACAGTTCCATTTGCGCCGACAACGTCAAATCGTCCATTAAGAAAACCAGAGCCGTAGAGCGTTTGCCCGCCCAGTACGCCCACATTGCGTGCAGTCCAATTGAAGCCATCTGGTGATGTCATGACCAGGCCGTTCGTGCCGGCGACCAGATAGTAGCCATTGCCGAACGTCGCGGTCTGAAAAGAACCGACCCCGATGGGAGGGTGTTGGTTCCAATTAATGCCGTCAGGAGAAGTGACCATCGTTGAACCAAGGCCGACCGCTAAAAATCCTGCCGAGCCATAGGTAACCGCGAGCAGATTATTAAGCTCCGTTGAATCCTGTGCAGTCCAAGTGATGCCATCCGATGATGTCACGACCGTTCCTTCCTGACCGACGGCCACGTAAAGTCCATTCGAATAAACCACGCCGTAGAGCGCCAGGGATGTACCAGAAGCGCGGCTGGTCCAAATCACACCAGTAGGAGAAGTTTGCACGGCGCCATTATCCCCCACAGCCACCAGAAGGTTGTTTCCAGCGGCGACACTGTGAAGGTTATTGGCTGTGCCAGAATTGTGTTGGTACCACGCAAACCCATTGGTGGATTGATAGATCTGCCCACTCGAGCCAACGCCTACGAAGCTATTGTAATACGCGACGACGAACGAAAGCGAAGGTGTGTTGCTGGCTATTGCGTAAACCGAATCATTGGTGGAAACAACAAACGAACTCGAGGTAGCGACCACATAAGTCCCGTTGCTATAGGCGATGCTGTTAAATGTACTGGTGGGGCCGATAGCAGACGGGGGATTGTATTGTTGTGTAGACCAATTCAGCAGATCCGGCGAAACAACATTCCCGTTTGCGCCCACAAAGACATACATTCCGTTTCCGTAAGCGCCGGCGGATTTGTAAAAAAACGGAAAACTGATATTTGTCTGGGTCCAGTCAATACCGTCCGGAGAAAATTGCAGAAAGCTAATACCGTCAGCTTCTCCTTCTGTCACAGCTTGCTTATTTCCTGTCATGAAAAAATTATAATTGAATCCTCCGGTGCCAGTGTACATGTTGCCCAGAGCATTGGTGGTCCAATCGCTGCCATTGCTGGAAGCAAAGATATACCAGTCAGCAGACATGGAAGTAACAAACTTGGAAGCGCCAATGAGGAAAGAGCCGTTGAAAAACGTGACAATCGTGGGTATTACGGGGTTATTAGAGAAAATCTGAACGCCCTGCGGGGCGCTCAAGGGATGATAAGTCCAGTTCAAACCGTCAGCAGAGAAAAAGGCATTCGTACTGCCATTGATCGCGACGAAGCCAAAACTGCCTCCTGCCACGGCACTGCCAGTGCTCAAACCCGAAACCGCTGGTGACCAGGCCATGGCATCAGGCGAAGCAATGACAGCACCCGAACCCACAGCGACAAATTTTCCGTTTCCGTAAGTTACCGAATTCAACGCGCTTGTGGTGCCTGAAGTTTGCAGCACCCAATTCGTACCGTCCGCGGATGTCTCCACCGTGCCATTCACTCCTGCCGCGACAAATTTCCCGTCCGCGCAAATGATACTGTTAAGCTGGTTCGATGTTGCCGAGATCGTTTGTGTCCAATTAGTCGCATCAAAAGAAGTATCCACCACCCCAAAATTGCCCACGGCAAAAAAAGTTCCGTTGGTAAAAATGATATCGTTGAGCGTCTGCGCGCCGAATTGAGGATTTCCATTCGGGAGCGGATTGCGCCAATGCCAGTTGTTTAGGGGGTCAGCGGAAGAGTTGTCGCACCAGGCAAAGAAACTGGCCAGAGCCAGGACGCCGAAAAAAGTCTTTGTTCTCATAAACATATTCTCCGGACAGAAAGTGGTTGACCATGAATAGGATACCTACAGTTAAGCTTATTGTCAATGTAAAAAAGAGTATAGAAATATCGTTAAAACCCTTTGTTTATGGAAGTTAGAACAGTGGTTGGTGCTCGCGGGAGCGGCCATTTTTACAGGTCTGGCCTAAGCCGGGTCTTTTTTCTTGGCCAATTCCTTGCGCGTTGCAACGCTCGAGACTGTCGAAACGGCATAGGGCACCAGCACCGTAAGACACATTTGGGCGATCCGCTGGTGCGTCAATTGTCCCGCGAGCAGGGCCGGGCCATGGTTAATGACGATGAGCAGGGCGCCTACAATGAGAGCCGCGATCGATGCCCGGCGCACCGTTGCAGGATGCGCGGCCAGGCGCAACCACTCAGTCAACGCAGATTCGGAACGATCCCGGGCGGAAGATGGGTCAGGCATAAGACAAATTTGTTTGTGAGCGGCGGTTTATTTTAAATCTTTAGTGAAGTCGAGGAATTTGTGCCCGACGCTACGTCGGCGGACTTTACCCTTGTCCAGGTTCATGATTGTGGCAGTTTTTGTTTGGACATAGTTCCATGAGCATGCCATCGAATACCCCTCAGACTTCGAACCAAAAAATTATCGTCTGGGTTCAGGAAATGGCCGGGCTCTGCCAGCCGGATAAAATCCATTGGTGCGATGGTTCGGAACAGGAAAACCAGGCGCTCTGCGATTTGATGGTTAAGAGCGGCACCCTGATCAAGCTCAATGAAAAACTTCGGCCCGGTTCGTATCTCGCCCGCTCGCATCCCAGCGATGTTGCCCGCATCGAAGACCGCACATTTATCTGCTCAACGACAAAGGACGAAGCCGGCCCCACGAACAATTGGGCCGATCCGGTCGAAATGAAGCAGACCATGCGCGGCAAGTTTAAAGGGTGCATGAACGGGCGCACGATGTATGTCATTCCCTTCGCCATGGGCCCGTTGGAATCCCCCATTTGCAAAATCGGCATCCAGCTTTCGGATTCGCCCTACGTGGTCGCGAACATGCGCATCATGACGCACATGGGTAAGGCGGTCATGGACAAGCTCGGCAGTAGCGCAAATTTCGTCCCCTGTATGCACTCGGTTGGCGCGCCGCTTGCACCCGGCCAAAAGGATGTTTCGTGGCCATGTGAACCGGATCCCAAACAAAAATACATTGTCCATTTTCCCGATGAACCGTCTGTCTGGTCCTACGGCTCGGGTTACGGCGGCAACGCGTTGCTGGGAAAGAAGTGCCTCGCGCTCCGCATCGCCTCGGTCGTCGCCAAACGCGAGGGCTGGATGGCCGAGCATATGCTGATTTTGTGCCTCACGTCGCCGCAGGGGAAAAAATATTATATTTCGGCGGCGTTCCCCAGCGCCTGCGGCAAGACCAACCTCGCCATGATGCTGCCCACACTGCCGGGGTGGAAGGTGACGACCCTGGGCGATGACATAGCCTGGATTCGCATCGGCAAGGACGGGCGCCTCTATGCGGTGAATCCGGAAACGGGTTTCTTCGGAGTTGCCCCCGGCACCTCGCAAAAATCAAACCCTAACGCGCTCGCCGCCTGCTCAAAGAACACCATCTTTACCAATGTCGTTCTCACGCCAGAAGGCGATGTGTGGTGGGAAAACATGGGCGTGCCCGCTCCGGCCAAAGGGATTGATTGGGAAGGCAACGAATGGACACCGGACAGCGGCAGGAAAGGCGCGCATCCCAATTCCCGTTTTACCGCGCCCGCCGCGCAATGCCCGGTAATTGATCCCGACTGGCAAAATCCCGAAGGCATGCCCATCTCGGCTATCCTGTTCGGCGGCCGCCGTCCCAGTACCATCCCGCTGGTCAACGAAGCCTTTGATTGGGAGGACGGCGTTTTTATGGGCTCTACGTGCGGGTCAGAGACAACCGCTGCCGCCCTGGGCCAGACGGGCGTTCTGCGCCGCGACCCCTTCGCCATGCTTCCGTTTTGCGGCTATAACATGGGCGATTATTTTGCGCACTGGCTCTCATTTACCAAACGCACCGACCCGGCAAAGCTGCCTAAAGTTTATTTTGTGAATTGGTTTCGCAAGAGTGCAGACGGCAAATACTTGTGGCCCGGCTTCGGTGAAAATTCCCGCGTACTCAAATGGGTTTGTGAGCGCGTGGAAGGCACGGGCAAGGCGCGTCAAACGCCTATCGGCAACCTCCCCGCGCCCGGCGCACTGGATGTGTCCGGTCTGAATTTGCCCGCGGAAAGTTTGGAAGAATTACTGGCCGTGGACCATGAAGGCTGGGAAAAGGAAATTGCTGACGTGGAAGCCAGCTACGCGAAGTTCGGCGGCCGTTTGCCTGCCGCGTTGAAAGAGCAGCTCGAAAAATTACGCCAGCGACTGTAAGAAATTCGGCGAAACCGCAAACTGAGTGCCCTGACTTGAGCCATTTGGGAAATGGCGAAAGGGATTTGTTCCGCTTTAGCGGAACGAAGGGTCCGCAGGACCCGACCGGGCGGGCGCGAGGGAGCCAGTGGGCACACGATATTAGCCCGGGGCAAGCGCGAGTCTGCGAGCGTGCCGCCCCGGGTCATGTCGCCTAAAAAAGCCGCTGATTGCGAAGCCGCGCGCAAGCGCGAATTTGATATGCGGATAATTTAGAAAGGAGATGTTAGTCGCCGGCCGTGGGCTGGACAGTCAATCCTTCGCGCGCGGCTTCCACATGCAGTTTTGACTTCTGTGCGGCCACGAGTTTGCGCCCGTGTTTTAAAAGCGCGTCCAACTGCTTGTCGCTGCGGTCGGGGTCATGGTGAAAAAGCCAAAGTTTTTTCACATTCGCTGCGATAGCCAGCGCCACGGAATCATCGACGCAACCGTGCCCCCAACCCACGTGCTGTTTGTATTCAGCGGCGGTGTACTGAGAATCGAGAATCAGCGCATCTGAATCGCGGACAAAATCAATCATTTCCAGGTCGCGCTGGCCGTGGCGCGGTTCGGTATCGGGGAAAAAAGTGATCAGGCAATCGGGCGCGAGCAGGCGATAACCGACACAATTACCCGGGTGATTCGCGCGGAGCGTCCGTACGCTAACGGGGCCGACACTGAAGCTGAAATTACGAAGTTCCTCGATCTCGATGTTGCTCGGCAATTCTGAAAACGGCACGGGAAAGTAAGTGCTTTCCATCTGGCCGGTAAGCGCATTGATCAGGCCCGTGCGCGCGCCTTCGCTGCACAGCAGGCGCAACCGGCAAAGCGGATTATAAATCGGCGCAAAAAAAGGCAACCCCTGGATGTGGTCCCAATGGGTGTGCGTAATGAGCAGAGTGAGGTGCAACGGGCGCTTCTTGAACTCAGCGGCCAGTGCATTACCCAGGCCGCGCAGGCCCGTGCCTGCATCGAGAATAATGATTTCCCCGCCGCTACGGACTTCTACGCAGGACGTATTGCCGCCATAACGCACCGTGTCCGCTCCCGGAGTGGGAATTGACCCGCGCGCCCCCCAAAACTTCAGGCTGGTCGTGATTTTAATGGGCTAACTCTGCCCCACTTTTAGAAAAATGAAAGGGGAAATTTTCGGTCAATAATGTTTTCATTCGCCCATTTTCCGCGTTCTGTTACCTTGAAAATCGCATGGCGTTTGAATTTACATTTCTGGGCACCGGCACCTCGCAAGGCGTGCCAGTGATCGGCAAAGAATATCCGCCGGAATTTCTCGCCAACTCCAGGAACTGGCGCACACGCCCGGCCATTTATGTGGCCACGGAGAAAACTAAACTGGTTGTGGACACCACTCCGGAATTTCGCATCCAATGCCTGCGCGAGAAAATTGAATGGCTCGACGCCGTCGTGATTACGCACGCGCACGCCGACCATATCATGGGACTCGATGATTGCCGGCGCTTTTGTGATTTACGCGCCGGGCCGCTGCCGGTGTATGCCAGCGCGCACACCATGGAAAACCTCAAGCGTATTTTCGTCTACGCCTTTGACGGTCGGCCAATTGCCAAGGGTTATTTTCACCCGGACCCATGCATCGTGGACGGTCCTTTTACTATAGGTGATTTGGAAATCACCCCGTTGCCGCTGCCGCACGGTTCTGTGACCACCAACGGTTATTTGTTTGTGCAAAATAATAAGAAACGGCTCGCATATTTGAGTGATTGCAAAGAAATCACCGCCGACGCGCTGGAAAAAGTGCGCGGCGTGGAAACCGTCGTGCTCGATGCGTTGCGCCCCAAACCGCATCCCACCCACATGAACCTGGATGAAGCGCTTACGGCCGCGCGCCGCATTGCCGCCACGAGGACATATTTCACCCATTTGACGCATGACTACGATCACGACAAAGCCCAGGCCGAATTGCCGGAGGGAGTTTGGTTCGCTTGGGACGGCCTTAAAGTGAAGAGCAACGAAAGCTGAATTTATGAAACTTGTTTCATCCGCCGCGGTGTTTGCTATTACACTGTTCTCAATGACGCGGCTGGCTGCCCAGCCGTCCAACTTCGTCTTCACGCCATCGAATCCGCCGGGGATGGAGCGATTAACCAATTTTGATTCTCCGGCCTGGCGGGCGGCAAAATTATTCATGCGCGGAGCAAATCTCGGGGATTATCTCGAAGCGCCACCGGGCCAGGGCGTGACCGTTCCCGCCTCTGATTTCACTGCGATGAAGCAACAGGGCTTCGACCACGTGCGTGTCCCCATCGGCTGGCAGCACTACGCCGGGTCCGCCCCGGATTTTACATTGTCGCCCCAAATATTTTCCCGGGTGGATTTCGTTGTCACCAACGCCCTGGCCGCCGGCCTCGCAGTCATGATTAACATCCACCATTTTGACGAGCTGGACCAGGATCCCGCCGGGGCGACCGATGAATTCTTAAAAATTTGGGCGCAAATCGCCGCTCATTACAAAAATTTCCCGCCGCAACTGGCGTTTGAACTGGATAACGAACCCCACATGAATGCCACCACCACGGCTATGAACTCGATTTATGCCCGTGCTATTCCCGAAGTTCGCCAGACCAATCCTGGCCGCACCATTTTCGTCGAGCCCGGAGACTGGGGCAGCATTCGCGAATTGAAAAACCTCGTTCTGCCACCGGACGATAACGTGATCGTGTCCGTGCATTGCTACGAACCTTTTTATTTTACGCACCAGGGCGCGAGCTGGACGCAGTTGCCCAGCGTTACTGGTATCCTATTTCCCGGCCCGCCCGCCACGCCGCTGGTGCCGGATCCTTCGCTCAATTTGCCCGAAGGAATGAAGAATTGGATTCAACGCTACAATACACTGCCCGCCGAGCAAAATCCAAGCAGCCCCATAGCATTTGCAGCGAATCTAAAATATTGCCGCGACTGGTCGGATTATTATGGCCGTCCTATTCACCTGGGAGAATTTGGCGCTTATACCAAAGCCGATCCTGCGTCCCGCATTCATTTCTACACCGCCTTCCGCCAGGCGCTCGACGAAAATAAAATCGGCTGGGCGATCTGGGATTGGAATTCCGGCTTCCATTATTGGGATAAAAAAACCAACCAGCCTGTTCCCGGCATGCACGAAGCGCTTTTCGGAAATTAAATGTCTCTGCAAAATTTTTACAACAAATCGTCCCGGCACGCGTCAAAGATATGCGTATGAGGATCATTCGATTCGCCCTTTGGCTTTTCCTGCTCGCGCCGTTGTGGGCGCGCGCGGGCGGCGATGAAGTGGTGGTTGTTTACAATCGCAACATGCCCGAGTCCAAAGCCGTCGCCGATTATTATGCGCGGATGCGGGACGTGCCGCCTAAACAGATTTACGGCTTCGACTTGCCTACCACCGAAATAATCTCCCGCGATGACTTCCATCATCTGCTCCAGGTCCCCCTTGCGCAAAAGCTCGAGTCCAACGGCCTGTGGAAATTTGCCAAAACGACGTTCCAACTAAAAAAAGACGGCGCGACCCAGACGATTCGCCGCGTCGTCTCTTCCAAAATCCGCTACGCCGTTTTGTGCTACGGTGTGCCGCTCAAGATTTCGGACAATTGGGCCATACATCAAAGTGAAACGCAGGAGCCCGGCGCCCCAACTCTCTTCCAGGACAATGGCGCTTCGGTGGATTCTGAACTCGCCTGGCTCCCGCTGCTGGAGAATAAAGTGCGGCTGTCCGGCCCCTTGACGAGTTGGGTTTACACTACGACGAATGTGGTGCAGTTAAACCCTACCAATGGCATCCTGATGGTCGCTCGCCTGGATGGTCCCTCGGCGGATATTGCTATGGGACTGGTCAAAAAATCCATCGAAGCCGAGCAGAACGGTTTATGGGGGCGCACCTACTTTGACACCCGCACCATCACCGATACCCTTTACAAGCTCGGCGACGAATGGATTCTCGGTTCAGCAGTACTGAGCCGGGAACTGGGCTATGACGTCACTGTGGATACCAACGCCGCCACGTTCCCCGCGGATTTTCCCATGAGCCAGATTGCCATTTATGCCGGATGGTATACCGGCGATGCCGATGGTCCTTTCGCGCAGCCGGTCGTTGAGTTCATGCCCGGCGCATTCGCCTACCACTTGCATTCTTATAGCGCCGCCACGCTCCGCAGCACGACCAAAAGCTGGTGCGGCCCGCTGCTGGCCAAAGGCGCGACCTGCACGATGGGTTGTGTGGATGAACCGTCCATTCAATTCACGCCCAACGTCGCGATCTTCCTGGCGCGATGGGCTTTCGACCGCTTTACGTTCGGCGAAGCCGCGTGGGCCGCCCAACCGGCCCTGTCCTGGCAAACCACCGTCATTGGCGATCCGCTTTACCGTCCCTTTGGCAAAGAGCCGGCCGAACTCATCGCTGAACTCACCCGCGCACACAGCCCGCTCCTCGAATGGTCCTACTTACGCGCGGTAAATTTGGCCCTCGTCCACGGTGCGCCGGTTTCCTCGGTTGAGAATTACCTCGAAAATCTCCCGCTCAGAACCAGCAGCCCGGTCCTGACCGAAAAACTCGCGCGTCTTTGCGATATCCAGGGCAAGCCCGACGCCGCCATTGATTATTATCGTCAGGCGTTGAAACTAAATCCTTCGCCGGAACAACGCATCATGATTCGCCTCGCCCTCGGCCAGGAACTGCTCGCCCAGAACAACACTGCCGCCGCCGTGGAAGACTACCAGGCACTTTTGTTAGAGGCTCCGAATTATCCCGGCAAAGATAATATCGCTGGAAAAATCGCGGCGTTAACGCCGAAACCTGCCCCTGCAAAATGAAGCCAGGAACGCGTCGGCGCAGCGACCGACTGAATACCCTAATGGCCGTACATGAGCCGTCACCCTCGCCCCCATCGGGGGAGAGGGATGGGGTGAGGGGGCGCGCCCCGTTTATTGCCGCTTTGCCGCATTATAAACTATGATGCCCACCTTTTTCGATACCCACGCGCATTTGGATTATCCCGATTACGCCGCGGATTTGACCGACGTCATCGCCCGCGCCCAGTCATGCGGCATTTCGAAAGTCATTTCCATCGGCACCAACCTGGAGAGCAGCCGGCGCGCCGTGCAACTCGCGGAAAAATTTCCCGGCGTCTTTGCCGTCATCGGCTGGCATCCTACCGAAGCCGCCAAAGCCCCCGGCGATTTGCGCCCGGCCTTGCGCGAACTGGCCCGGCATCCCAAGGTCGTTGCCATCGGCGAAACCGGTCTGGATTATCATCGGCTGCCCGGCGGGGACCAGGAAAATGCGGCCTACAAACAGCGGCAGGCGGAAGTGTTCCAGCAACAACTCGAAATCGCCGTTGAATTCGGTATGAACTGCGTGATTCACCAGCGCGATTCCTTTGACGATACCCTCGCCCAGCTTAAGCCGTTCACCGGCAAAGTGCGCGGCGTTTTCCATTGCTTCGGCGAGAACATCGGGCGCATGAAACAGGTTTTGGAAATCGGTTCCCTTGTCAGCTTCACCGGCATCGTCACGTTCAAGAACGGCCAGAACGTCCGCGATACCGTGGCCGCCACGCCCCCGGACAAATTCATGCTCGAAACCGATTGCCCGTACCTGGCGCCCGTGCCCTATCGCGGTAAACGCTGCGAACCGGCCTACGTCAAAGAGATCTCTGAAACCGTCGCCCAGGTGCGAAACTGTTCGCTCGAAGAACTGAGTACAGCGACCTGCAAGACCGCGATGGAGTTTTTTCATAAACTTTAATCTCCCAGTGCCCACCCCCCCCCGAGGGGTGTTCTATAGGGTTCTGTAGGGTTCCGGATTTAAACACGAATTTCACGAATTGACGCGAATGGTTTAATCAGAGACTCGTTACCTCGTCTCCTACATTAAAAATATTTCAAAGAACGGGGACAGGCTGATGCCTGTCCTACATCCTGCTTCCAGGACGCGGCGGGTATTCTAACACAGGTGCAGATTGATTCTGGAAAAAACTTGAATTAATTCCCGGTTCATTGGGCACCCTTTTTGCCTGATGAAACGCGTTTTCCCCTTGTGAAATCTGAACGAAATCGCATCCGCTGTTCCAATTTTTTATTAAAAAAATAGCGGTAGTGACTAACTATAGGATTACAAGTCGGGGTGGTAAGATGCGAGTATGACTGACGAAAAAGTTGCTCAAAACGGCGCGGTGGAGACGGCGGAAAAAAGGAAGAAAGCGCGGGCGCGTTTGCAGGTGGGGAAGATAGCGCGCCTGCCCAATGCGATACGCGAAAAGGTGAATCGCCGCCTATGCAATGGCGAACCGGCATCGGTGATTGTTTCATGGCTCAATGGTCTTCCGGTGGTGAAAAAGTTGATGGCGGCATATTTCGGCGGCACCTTGATCACCGCTAAAAACCTTTCCAAGTGGAGTCTTACCGGATACGTACGATGGCTGGAGAAGCAGGAGTTTGTGAGTGAGCTCAAGGCGCTGTCGGAGGATGCCACGGATTTTTCGAAGGCGGCGGGCGCCCAACTGGCACGAGGGACGGCGAGTATTGCAGCGGCAAAAATTCTGAAAATGCTTCATGCGATACCGCTGGAAGACTGCACGCCCAATGAACTGATCAAGATTGCGTTTGCGGTAACGGGATTAGTCCAAGCTGAACAAAACAATGAGCGTCTCAAGAACGAGAAAACGCGGGTGTATCAGGGGAACGAACGGCTGGTACTGTCATGGGACAAGCATTTGCGTGATTGCGTGGCGACTGCCCAGCGAGTGCTGAATGACGCGATAGCTAAAGAAATTCAGGATAGTGACATTGATAACAGCGAGAAGATTGAATTGCTGGGGCATCATTTGTTTGGGAAGAAGTGGACGGGGAGGGAGGTTGCAATGGAAGCAGAAGAGAAATGATGAAATACGACTTATACCATATGTTGTGGTCATGTGTTTTAAAAACAACTATTTATGTGAAATAATTTCGTTTATTTCGTTTATTTCGTTGATTTCGATTTTGATTTATCCGATATATGTGATGTATGAATTCGACACTTAACAGAAACCGATTGGATCCGGCAGAGTTTAATAACCGCGATCAAAAGTCTCTAGAAAGGTTGAATGATGCCTTAGTGGGGATTCGCGGAAGACCCTCACTTTGTGTAAAGAGTGAACAAATTGAATTACCAGAGCCGTTATTTAAGCTGCTAAAACGAATAGCCCTTTCCCTTAAAGAGGGCAAGCCAGTCATTTTGATTCCCGAAACCGAGAACCTCACAACTCAAGCGGCAGCAAATCTATTGGGCATATCTCGCCCATATTTGATTCAATTATTGAATGATAAAAAAATTCCTTACCATCGAGTAGGAACTCATAGAAGGCTTTATTTAAAGGATATTAATCGGTTTATGCATGAACGAGACCATGCACGACATGATGCATTGGACAAATTAAGTGATGCAGTGGAAAAAGCCGGTCTCTATGAGGGAGCGGCGCACGATGATTCACGCTAATTTTGGCGCAGTCTTGGACTCTTGCGTATTGGCTAACCATGCCGTCTGTGATTTGTTCCTCAGATTGGCTGAAACGCCGAAACTCTATGTCCCATATTGGAATGAAGAGATCCTGAAGGAAGTCAAAAATACCCATAATAAGTTTAAATGGCCTTCACATTTATCGGATTCGTGGCAGAAGGCGGTTCGAGAACATTTTCCTGAATCATTGGTCACAGGCCACGAGAGGTTTATGGATATCGTCAAGAACGATCCAAAAGACCGCCACGTTGTCGCCGCTGCGTGTCAGTCGCATTCTGAGGTTATAGTAACGTTTAATTTGAAGCATTTCCCGAAAGATATTTTAGCGCCTCATGGAGTGCGCGCTGAGCATCCAAGCGAATTTTTAATTAATCTCTATAATATAGACGGTGGTATTTTTGTCACAAAGTTAGTCGGAATTGCTGAGAATAGAGAGATTCCAGTTAGCAAGGTTTTAGATACGCTTTCCAAACATGTTCCAGATTTTACAGAGTTTATTTCTGAATCTGCCGGGCTTTAATTTCAGCAGTAATATTGTCTGCTACGGCATGAGCAAGGCGCGGTAGAATTTATTTCCCGCGATTGGATTTTGATCAATCCACAGGTATGGACTTGCCGTCAAAATGATTGTGGCCTCAGTCGTCCATGTGCTCATATTGCGTGAGGATTGAATTTGGTAAGTGCGTCCGACATTACCTGTGATAGATAAACCAGGGAATGTGCTAAGGCCAAGATTTGCGCTTGAGATGACTTGTGACTGCGGATTGAAAACAATATCTCGAATCCGCTGATTATTTGAATCGGCGATGTAGATTGTCCCGCCGGAAAGGCAAGCTCCGCTTGCACCACTAAACCTAGCCAGATTGCCAGCACCGTTAGTATATCCCGTCTGAGAGAAATTTCCTGCCATCGTTACTACGTTTGTTTGCGCATTCATTTTTCGAATGCATCCACCACATGTGAAATAAATATTTCCAGAATTATCAGAAAACATTTGAGATATCGGGGGACTTGAAAAATTGGCGTTCGTTCCAACACTATCATAATCAAATTGATAAGAATTGGTGCCGATCGGAATAAATTCATATACGCCGGCGCCCGCAATTGTTGTTATGTTTTGTCCTTGGTCAACTCGGCGGATCCTATAATTGTTCACATCATTGACATAAATGTTGTTCGCCTCATCACATGCCAATGCTCCAGGACTGCTAAATTCAGGGAAAACAGTGCCATTTCCGTCCACATAGCCTGGTGTTCCATTTCCTGCAAATGGTTGTGAGATACCTGTCGTCGGGTTGTAGCGCCAAATAATATTCCCGCCCGAATAATAAAGGTTATTTGCGGAATCAAAACAGATACCGCTATTGATGGTTAAGTTCGTTAAACCAGGGCCTCCATTTTGAATGGTAACATAACTATTCGTTTGAATATTGAGAAGATACGGTCCGCTAGTGACGAGCCAGATTGTATTCGCATGGTCAATGGCCATTGCACCAATGCTATTAAAAAAAGAAAGGGAAACGTTCGTGCCCCACCCTTCAACATCGGTTCCACCGCCGGCGAGTGTCGAAACTGAGCCACCCGGCGTGATTTTTCGGATGCGAGAATTTCCACTGTCCCAGATGTAAAGATTGCTGGAACTATCCGCAACAATTTGGGAAGGGTTGTAGAATTTTGTGAGCTGGCCTTGTCCGTCAACATAGCCTTGCTCGCCCGAACCGGCGAAAGTTTGGACAAACTCGCCGTTAGTATCGAAATTTTGTGCCGTTACCCGCAATGCGAGGACAAACAATATTAAAACGACGCAGGAATTCGTTTTCATAGGATTAGGATTATTTTGATCCTATTACGATTGAATCATTTACATTTATATCTGGCAAGGAAATTCAAGTAGACGATTGCGGTAGTGACTAACTATGAGTTTGGCCGGAAGTGTGGTGTAATGGTTCATAAAATGAAGAATTAAGAATGATGAATTATGAAACCAATACAAAGAAGGCCATATCAACAGGCCGTACTCGACGAGTTCATTGACGGGAACAATCGCTTTTGGGCGATGTTGTGGGAGCGGCAGGCGGGGAAATCAACGACGCTGGCGGAGTTTGCGCTTTATGAGATGTTCAAACATCCGAATCGCACGGTGATTTATGGCAGCGCGTCGTTGCTGCTGGCCCAGGAGATCACGCTGAAGACGGCGATTCGGGCGAACCAAACGATCACGCAGGCGATTGAAGGGGATGCGGCGGCGTTGAAACAGTTTGCGG
>DATJXK010000296.1:0-14995 GCA_035500235.1 Pseudomonadales bacterium
CGTTTTCACCCATGAGTTCGAAGCGGGCCGTGCCATCTCCGAAATCAAACCGCTTTACCATGCCCATTTTTTCGAGCATATGCATGGAGCGATAGATGGTGGCAAGGTCGCATTGCCCCCCGCCCTTTTGCATTTCAGACAGGATTTCCTTATTTGTCAGCGGATGGGGATGCCGACGCAGGATTTCCAGAATGGCGGCGCGTGGCCCCGTGATCTTGCGCGATTGACCGCGCAGGCGGCTTTTGAGCGTGGATAAATCCTGCTTTTTGCGCGAATGAGAATGACGGTGTGATTTTCTCACACCGAAAAGTCTCACGAAAAAATTGAAAAAGCAAGGCGCTGAAAGCGCTTTACTTCATCAACAGCATCTGGCGGGCGCGCTTGATCGCGTTCGTCAGCTTGCGCTGATAGTGGGCGGGCATTCCGGTATATTTGCGCGGAAGAATGCGGCCCTGGTCGGTCACGTACTGGCGGAGCAAATTGGTATTCTTGAAGTCCAGCGCGTCGGCGGTGAAATCAATTTTCGGTTTCGGACGCGGGGTGCGGTTTTCTGCGGGGCGCTGACCGCGCTTGTCTTTATCTTTATGAGTTTTACGGGGCATAACGACTATTTGATTTCGCGGTGAACCGTATGGCGGCGCAAGGCGGGGTTGTATTTCTTGATTTCCAGTTTTTCAGTCTGGAGTTTTTTATTGCGCGAGGCGCTGTAGCGGGAAGGAGATTTGCCTTCCTTGCGGGCCTCGGTGCATTCGATGGTAATGACTTCTCTTGGCATACTTATTCCTTTTCTTTGCTCTTGCTGCCTTCTTCGGCCGCTTCTTCGCCTTCTTCAGATTCGACTTCGCTTCCGCCGGACGTTTCAATTGTACCCAACTGGCCGAGGCGGCGGGACTTCAAGGCGCCATCTTTTTCCAATTGCGCCTGGGCTTCCACGGTAAATCGTGTCCAGGGGATTGCTTCCAAACGGGCCTTGGGAATGGTTTTTCCGGTCAGTTCGCAAACGCCGTAAGTCTTCTTCTCGATGCGCTTGAGGGCTTCCTCAATTTCATAAATAGCATCCTGGTCCGATGAAAGCAGACTCAAAGCAAAATCACGGTCAAAATTGTCTGTGCCTGAATCCGCCATGTGCAGGCTATAACCTGCCAGTTCCTGCGCGGATTCCTGCGCCAGGCCATCCATTTGGCGACGCAACTGGTCGCGCAACTCAATCAAATGCTGGTAATATTTTTGCCACTCCGGCTTGATTTTTTTGGATTCTCCCATGTCCGCGCCTTTGGACGGTGAGCGTCCCAGGATGGCGGCCGCCGTGGCGGGGGCTTGCGATTTCCCGCGCGGCGCGGCGTTTTTGTTGTCTTTAGTCTTCGCAGTCACAAAACAGATAATAATTTTCGGCCCTAAAGCCGGTTCATCAAGAGCGCGGGAATTTACCAGAGGAAATAGAATTCGCCACAAAAATTTTCAAATATTTTTGGTTGGCGCGGGAATTTAGCCCAATTTCGCGGCGAATTAAGGGAAAATCCCCACTTAAATTCTTGCAGGCATTTCAACGCTGGTAATTGCTTTTGCCGGTTCGCTGAAATGTTCCTTCACTTTAGCGACCACATTTTCCACAGTCAGGCCATACCGTTTCCGCAATTCATCCTGCGATGTGGCATGTTCAATGAATTGATCCGGCCAGCCAATGCGCACAACCGGGGTGGCAATATTCTTTTCACTAAATAATTCCAATACCGCCGAGCCATACCCGCCCATCAGGACGTGGTCTTCCATCGTTACAATCAAATCTGCGCCCCGGGCAAAGAATTCATGGGTGCCGGCGTCCAGCGGCTTGGTGAAACGGGGATTGATGACCGCGCAATCAAAGCCCGCTGCAAGCAATTGGCTGACGGCTTTGCTGGCCACGGAATTCATATTACCCAAACCGAACAGGGCAACTTTCTTTTTCCCATTGTTGGAATAATGCTGAACGACTTCGGCTTTGCCGATTTCGAGCAGCTTGGGCACTTCTTTGATGGGAACGCCCTCTGCCGTACCACGCGGATAGCGAATGAATGTAGGATGATTCTGATACGACGCAGTGAACATCATATCGGCCAGCTCGTCCTCGTTGGCTGGCGCCATGGCAATCACATTTGGCAAGCAGCGCAAATAAGAGATGTCGAAAAGGCCGTGGTGTGTGGGGCCGTCATTGGCCGAGAGGCCGGCGCGGTCCATGCAAAAGATAACCGGTAAATCCTGCAAACAAATGTCGTGATGGATGCAATCGTAAGCGCGCTGAAGGAACGTAGAATAGATCGCGCAGACGGGAATATAACCCATCGTGGCCAGGCCTGCGGCAAAAATGACGGCATGTTCTTCCGCAATGCCCACGTCATAATATCGATCCGGCATTTCCTTTTCCAAATGCTTAAGGCCAGTGCCAGTTGGCATAGCGGCAGTGATGCCTAAAAGACGATTGTCTCGCCGGCACAGTTTCACCAATGTTTGGCCCATGACATCCTGGTAATTGGGCGGCGTATTTGGTTTGGGAGCGGGTGTTTCCCCGGTCTTTGCGTCATAGGGCCCAAGACCATGGAATTTTTCCGGGAATTTTAGTGCCGCTTCAAATCCCTTCCCTTTTTGGGTGAGGATATGAATAACAATCGGATGATCGCATGTTTTGGCAAACTCAAGCGTGCTGACCAGCAGCGGTAAATCATGCCCGTCAATCGGGCCAAGGTAGCGCATGCCCATTTCTTCGAACAAAATTGGGTTGCCAAAACCGCCGCGACCGTCCGCATCAATGGCCACTTCCGGTTTCTGGCGCAAACCGACGCTCAACGCGCCTTTGAAACCTTCCTCGGCTTTATGCGCCAACCGCAAAGCGAGATTGCCTTTGGGCAGGCGGCGGAGAAAGTTTTGAAAGTCTTTTGAAAGCTTATTGTAATTCGGGTTCGTAATCAGCTTGTTCAGATAATGAGAGATCGCACCGACGTTTTTGGCGATGCTCCATTCATTATCGTTTAGAATGCCGATGAAACGTTTCGTCGTATGACCGATGTTATTCAGCGCTTCGAATGAAATGCCATTGGTCAACGCAGCGTCACCGAAAATACAGACAATGTTTTCATCCGTACCGCGCTTATCCCGCCCGGCCGCCATACCAAGCGCTGCAGAAAGGGCCGTGCCCGCATGGCCGGCACCATAACAGTCATGCTCGCTTTCCGTGCGCAATGCGAAACCATTCAGGCCGTCGGTTTGGCGAATGGTGCGAAAGCGGTCTTTGCGGCCGGTCAGGATTTTATGGACATAAACCTGGTGACTTACGTCCCAGACGAACCTATCCCGGGGCGTGTTAAAAACGCGATGCAACGCAATGGATAATTCCACCACACCCAGGTTTGGCCCCAGGTGCCCGCCCGCTTTGGCAAGACCCGCGATGAGTTCCTCGCGGATCTCATTGGCAAGCTCCTGCAATTGCGGCAGCGTCAGCTTTTTGACGTGCTCCGGTGCGTCTATCATGTCCAGGAATCGGCTCATAAATTAAACAAATACAATACAATCGGCCTGTAAATCAGGCTTAGCTTTCCACTTCTTCAGTTTCAAACGGTTTTAACTTCATTTCTTTATCGGCATTTTTCTCTAATTGCTGAATCTTCAATTCGGCATCCGATAACTTTTCACGGCAAATCATTACGAGTTTCGAACCTTCCTCGTATTTGGCCAACAGCGTTTCCAAAGGCAAATCATCGGACTCCATCGCCTCAACGATACCCTCAAGCTTCTTTAAAGCCTCTTCAAACGGTAATATATTAACGGGACTGTTTCCCGCCGCCTTTGACGAATTGCCCACGAAACAATACTAAAATAGAATGGCTCCCAAGTCCAGTATCTTATCAATTTTCAAAATTCATCCCTCAACCTTGCTAACGATTTCGCCGGTCTTTAGCCGTGTCTTTAACTTTTGACCAGCTTTGACCTTTTTCGCGTCCTTCAAGATCTTGCCCGTCGCCGCATCCATGGTAATCGAATAGCCACGAGTCAGGACCTGCTGGGGGCCGAGAGCATTTAACCGCCGTTCCATTTGCCGCAGTTGCTCGCGCCGCTGTTTCAAGGAATGTGACGGCCGGATGCGATGTAATCGCTCACGCAGATTTTGGAGAATGATTTGGGAATGCCGGGCCCGCTGCTTCAGGCAACGGGACAAATCCATTTGCAAATCATCCAACCGTTGTTGCCAGCTCTGGAATTTCCGGCGGGGATGGGCGCGAACGAGTCTGCCTGCGTGATGCCCAAGAAGAAATTGTTTGTTAGCCAATTGGCGATTGAACAGCTGCTGTATCCGTTCACCATACTGCTCCAAAAATTTGCAGCTGGAAAAAACACCTTCGGTTATAATCTCTGCCGCAGCGCTCGGCGTGGCTGCACGAAGATCGGCAACAAAGTCGGCAATCGTAAAATCGGTCTCATGGCCAATGGCCGAGACAATTGGAATGGCTGATTCAAAAATGGCCCGAGCAACGGCTTCTTCATTGAACGCCCATAAATCTTCGAGCGAACCGCCCCCGCGGGTAATTAGAATTAAATCAAGTTTGCCCGCGCCAAATTCGTTCAACAATCGAATCGCCCCGGCGATTTCTCGCGCCGCTCCATCGCCCTGCACCCGCACAGGTGCAAGAATGATTTCGAGACCGGGATTGCGTCGCTGGACCACATGCAGGACGTCCCGAATGGCCGCGCCCGTGGGCGACGTGACCAAGCCAATGCGTTGGGGGTATTTTGGCAACGGCCGTTTCCGTTCCGGTGCAAATAATCCTTCACTGGCCAGCTTTTGTTTTAGCTTTTCAAAGGCAATTTGCAGGGCGCCGACACCCTGTAATTCCACGGCGCGAACGATGAGCTGGTATTGGCCGCGTGGTTCATAGACCGACAAATCACCATGTACCAAAATTTTCTGACCATCGGAAATGAGTTCGCGATGCGGAACGTCCTCGCTGCGAAACAGAACGCAGGCAATCTGGGCATTAATGTCCTTCAGCGTGAAATAAATGTGGCCGGAAGATTGTGCCCGAAAATTCGTAACCTCGCCACTTACCCAAACCTGACCAATTTGCTTTTCCAACAACCGCCGGATTTGTTCGGTCAGTTCACCAACGGAAAAAACCTTTCGCGTTGCTTCCATTGGAAACAACTCGCCGAAATCCCACTGTGATTTGGATGGCTTGCTCATTTGATTTCAATCCCCACCGGGCAATGGTCGCTGCCAAGAATTTTGTTTCGAATGAATGCTGTCTTGAGGCGCGGGCGGAACGATTTTGAAATGAGAAAGTAATCCAGCCGCCATCCGACGTTCCGTACTCGCGCACCGCTAAAAACGCTCCACCAGGTGTAGTGTCCCCCACCCTTCTCAAATTCGCGGAACGTATCCAGAAAACCAGCATTTACAAAGGCTGTGAATCCCGCCCGTTCTTCGGGCGTGAAGCCGTGGTTATGGACGTTCGATTTGGGATTGGCTAAATCAATCTCAGTGTGCGCGACGTTAAGGTCACCGCAAAAGATGACAGGCTTCTTTTTCTCCAGGCCCTTGAGGTAAACCAGGAAATCCCGGTCCCATTTCTGCCGATAAGTCAACCGGGACAAATCACGCTTGGAATTAGGCACATAGACGTTGACCAGGAAAAAATCGCCGTAATCTGCGGTCTGTACCCGGCCTTCACTATCGTGCTCCAAAATCTCAACGCCATTGGTGACTTTGGCGGGTTGCTTTCTCGTAAAGATGGCCGTGCCGGAATAACCTTTGCGCTGAGCGCAGTTCCAATACGTGCTGTAATGTCGCGGCCAAAGCTGCTCGACGTCTTCCGTGCCGCATTTGATTTCCTGGAGGCAGAGGACGTCCGGTTGCTCGGCATCGAGGAACTCCAAAAAGTTTTTCTTCAACACCGCGCGCAGGCCGTTGACGTTCCACGAAATCAATTTCATGGCCAAAAGAATATTTGAAACTTTTCTAAAGGGAAGCCGTCTATATCAATGGAACAAGCAATTTCCGATGAACTCATTTCGGTCATTCCTTGCAGTGTCGGTCCTGGGCATAGCGATGGTTATGCCAGGGGCCAAAGCAGAAACGTCGCTGCCTTCGTTACAGACCGTGATTCCGCGCGTGGCGGAAACGTCCGCTGAAGAAAGCGCGCAATATCACGTTTTTAACCAGCATTACTATTATCTGCGCCACCGGGTTACACAATTCTATGATGGCTCAGGCAATTTAAAAACCAGCAGCGAAAAGGAGACTACCAATAATCCCGCCCAGGTTATCGTCGTAGCTCCACCGGCTCTGGTTCATCCGACGCGTACACTGGCTTCTCCCAAACAGGCGGCCGACCAGGGCCCCAGCGTCCATGGCGTGAGCCTCGGCAAAAAGGAAGACCTGATTAATCCCGATCTATTGAAGCGATATACCCTCACGATAACCGGGCGCGAGATGATCAATGGCCGCCCGGCATTGATTGTAGATTTTAAGCCGGCCAGCAATGATTTGCCGATTTTCAATATCAAGGACCGTTTCTTGAACTGCGTGGCCGGGCGCGCATGGGTGGACGAACAGGATATGGTCCTGGAAAAGGTCCACGTGCATTTGACCCAAAAAGTAAGCATCCTGGGTGGGCTCGTTGGCTCGGTTTCCAAATTCACCCTTTCATTTGAGCGAGATCGCACGCCTGAAGGCCTTTGGTACACGCGCGACCTGGCCTGGCATCTGGAAGCCCACGAAGCCACCATTGCCCGAGTCGTGGACCACCACGAATACGTCACCGACCTCCAAAAAGCTTCCCAAGCCCAATAGCACATATCGCGGGAAACCCATTACACTCCTTACATCGTTGATTATCAAGGACTAAAGTCCTTACACAACTCCTTACATTTTTTGGAAAGTCCTTACACTATTGACCGTCAGCGACTTAAGTCCTTACACTAACGTTAAAGTACAAAAATGAACCGCCGATTAAATCTTACGAAGATTTTTTTCGTGTTATTAGTATCGTGCTCGTCTCTTTTCGCTGGCGAGAGATTCGTTTCTCTGGGCTCTGGCGAGACGAATTATGTTTCTTATGGCCTTTCCTGTCTTGTTAGTGATTCGCGGAGTGCTTCGCCATTGCCACCCGGGAAAGATTTGGTTTTGACGCTACGCAATGATGGGGCGAAGTTGATACGGTTTGGGAACATCACTACCACGAATTTCAGCCTGCGAGACGCAAACGGACAAAAGATGGACGTTTATCTTAGGTCATCTACGGAAGATGTCGTCATAACCTACGGCATGCCCACTGTCATTCAACTGGAGGTAACCACTCGAGGGGCACCCCAACCTTGGACGTTGCATTTCCATTCCCAGAGCGGGCCATATCATGACCCTTTTGATTTGACGATTACAGGGATCAAACCGCCAAGTAGTCCCCGTAAATAAGATAAACGGCGGGCGGCCAACTATTGAATATGCCACAGGACGTTGACGTTGGCGCTTATGGCAGGTAACTTTAGTGCAGAATGATTGCCAATATTGCCAGCAAGCAAGCGTCCGCGCCGAATTTTCGTACCGGCGACGAACGGCTCGTAAAGCTGACCGCAGGCGCGGCACAGAAGGTTTCCTCGCTTCTGACCAAACAAGGCCGCCCGAATGGCGTTTTGCGGGTGGCGGTGGTGGGCGGCGGATGCTCGGGCCTGCAATACAAGATGGATTTGCAGGACGCCCCGGCCAATCGCGATATCCTCGTGGAAAGCGCCGGTGTGCGCGTGGTGGTGGACCCCAAGAGCGCCCTTTACGTGACCGGTAGCGAATTGGATTATCTCGACTCCCTTGATGGCGGTTTCAAAGTGAAAAATCCGAACGCCGCGACGAACTGTTCATGCGGCGAAAGCTTCAGCGCGTGACCGCGCCGGACTACTTTGCCCTGCTGGACGAACCGCGCCGTCCCTGGCTAGAGCCTGATTTGCTGAAACAAAAATTCCTCGCGCTTTCATCAAGCGTTCATCCGGATAAAATTCATTCTGCGAGCGAAGCCGAAAAAAGTAGTGCGTCAAAAAAATTCGCCGAGCTCAACGCTGCCTACAATAGTCTCGCTGTACCGAAGTCCCGGCTCCTGCATTTGCTTGAACTGGAACGCGGCTTAAAGCCGAAGGACGTCCAACAAATCCCCGATGGCCTGGCTGATTTGTTTGCCGAAGTTGCCACGGTTTGCCGGCAGGTGGATGGTTTTCTGGCCGAAAAGGCGAAGGTAGTTTCGCCACTGTTACAAGTCCAACTCTTCGAACGCGCGCAGGAATGGATTGAAAAACTGAATGCCGTCCAGGCAAAAGTCCGCGACTTGTCCGAACTCTTGTTTGCCGAATTGAAATTATTGGACGCAAAATGGATGGCGGGAGATCCCGGGGCGCGCGGCGACTTGTTAAACGAATTGGAGAAGCTCTACCGACTGTTCAGCTACTTCAATCGCTGGGGCGGGCAAATACAGGAGCGCGTCGTGCAACTTTCGCTATGAGAATAGCACTGGCCATTTTTGCCCTGGCCGCAGGACTTTGCATTAATGCTTTTGCCGATGAAACCTGGCAGGCGGCATTGGGCCGGATGCCGCTGGGTGCGGAGACAAAAGAGTTGAGCCGGACCAACTGCATTCCGCTGATGTTGAATGCATTTCAATCCAACAGCGTGGTTAAAGCGCTCGTCTTTATGCCCGGCGCGGCGGATGAATTTGTTTTTCTCCGGCGCGCGAATGCTACGCTGACGAATGCCAATCCTTCATTGTTGGATGCTGTCACGGCGTTGACGAACCAAACCTACATTCGCGCCGATTTTCGGCCACCTTTTTTACTGCTATACACTACCGAAGACGAACTTGACCCAATCGCGGTGGTAAAAAGCAAATCCACCGCCGCGAAGTTGCAGGCACGAACCGTTCCCGATCGCCTGGTGCTTTGCGATTCCAATTGGGACGATTCACGCAAGGCAGTAGCCAGAAAGGTGAGTATCAGTGTTCTCCCCGTTTCTAATGCCGTGAGTTCCTGGCATTTTTGGCCGAATAACTTCGTCGCTTGCGGCGTCACCCAGTGGGAATTGCTCGAGGCCCTCGCCCTCTCGGGCAAAACCACCTTTACACTGCATTGGCTGACGGTGGATTACGAATTAGACAAACGCTCCGGCCCGGTGGAAAACTTAAAAAGTTTTCCGGGGCATTAGAGCGCTTGAGAAATTACATTGCTACCCAGGACGGAAGAATAGAAACGGCGTGACCGTTTATGATTTCAAGGTTTCATCGAGCCAGTTGAATACGCGGAGATCCCGCAGTCCGGTTCCTTTCGGCTCGCAATGAAGGTCGGCTCCATCACTTACGGAAAACTTCACCAGCTTTTTGGGCGAAGCCAGCAAATCATAGAGCTGTTGTGATTGCCCCGGCCAATATACTTCATTAACCGGTTCGGTGATCAACATTGGACAACGAATCTGCCCGGCGACATCGGTAAGATTATATTCCATAACGGCCCGGTAGGTGTCGTAATAAGAGTTGAAACCATAAGGTCTCATGCGAAAACTTAAATAATGCCTGGTGGCCGGATCCAAAAACTTTGACATAAGGCCGTCAAATTCGGTTTTACGCCCGGCCTTCAATAATTCAAGCATCGGTTTGGGCAAAGTATCGGTCCACGAAGTTGAGACATTCACCACGCCCGGATCGGCGATAGCTGCGGCAATTCTTTTCTCAAACGCAACTGCGCGCGGCACCCAATATCCGCCCTGGCTGATTCCCTGGATGGCAATCTTTTTGGGGTCCACTCCTTTCCGGCTTAATGCATAATCCACCACGGGCGTTATCACCTTTTCCCAATCCGGCCGAAAGTACAACTTCTGTTTCCAGAGCGCGTATCCCTGCCCCGGGCCGTCAAAAGTTAGGCAATCATACCCTCGCACTGTGGCCCCGGCGCCGCCCCACAGCCACATATCCAAAAGCGAGCCGTCGCTACCGTTGACCAGAATCAACAACGGGCGCTTGCGCGCGGTGCTTTTTCCTCTCATGAAAAAACCATGCAGCCCGGTATTTTCATAAGGAATGGTCACCGGTTCAATGGGCGGATCAAAAAACGAAAGTGACTTCATCCAGCAATCATAAAGCTTCTCCCAGGTTGGCAGGAAACGGCTGGGATCGTTGGAGCCATCGACGAAATAGGTTGCGCTGTCATAGAAATTCTGGGCCCAGAGATACGCTTGCCGGGCGCTCTCTTTGTGGCCACGGCTCGCCGAGTCCTCAGCCAGCGAACGGGCTTCATCCCCGGCCTGCGTGAAGGCCATGAATGCGCTTTCAAAATTACCGTCCTCGACCTGCGTAGTCAGGTAGAGAACCTTCCCCACATTGCCACCCGAGTAATAGGCCCGGCCAAGGCTGGTCAGGAAGATTATTTCAAATGTCGGATGCTTGAAAAAATAAGGCGGACGCCTGGCGCTGGATGGCCCGGCCCCGGCGGGCGAAACGGGAAGATTTGTAGATGTCTGCGCAGAAAGTCCTGGCATCGCGCCTAAACCAAATAAGGCGGTGGTCAACCGGAGATTGAATTGTCGTCGGTTTATTTTCATAGCAGAAGCGCTCACAAATGATACCGGCTTTTGATGGTTCTTTGTCAACTCGATTTGGGTAAAGCCCATCAATGCCAAATTCCCTGGTTGTTTTATCGCATGCTCAAACTTACAATAAAAAGAGAGTCAACCAATCAACCAAGAGGAAATAATGGGCAAGCTTCGTATTAATTGTTTTACTATGTCCCTGGACGGTTTTGGCGCCGGCCCAAACCAGGACATCAATAATCCCCTGGGCGTGGGAGGAAAAACTCTGCACCAATGGTTCTATCCGACGCGCGCTTTTCAGAAAATGTTGGGCAAGAGCGATGGCGCGACGGGGATTGATAATGATTTTGCCGAGGAAGGCATGGCGGCATCGGCGCATGGATTCTGGGCCGCAATATGTTTGGACCGATTCGCGGCGCCTGGCCGGATGACCAGTGGAAAGGCTGGTGGGGAGATAATCCTCCGTATCACACTCCGGTTTTTGTGCTGACCCATCATCCGCGCGCGCCGATTGTCATGGCTGGAGGCACCACTTTTTATTTTGTCACCGACGGCCATGAAGCCGCCCTGCGGCAGGCCAGGGAGGCAGCCGGCGGACTGGATGTGCGGGTGGGCGGCGGCGCTGCCACGATTCGCCAATATCTTCGTGCCGGGCTGGTGGATCACATGCATCTCGCTGTTTCCCCGGTCCTGTTGGGTTCCGGCGAAAGCCTTTTGGCCGGCATTAATTTACTGGAATTGGGCTATAAAGTTTCAAAACAGGTTACTACCCCGGCAGCTTTGCATGTTGTTTTCACGAAAGAAAACGCGAGCAAATGAATCAAGCGATCTCTTGCCCGATTTTGACTCTGACTCATAACCAGCAAGATGCCAGCGTCCTTTGAATTAAAAACTTGCGCGTCATTAATCCGGAGAGAAAAATTCTCCAAACATATTTGTAAGCCAATGAGCAACGAACCACCTTCTTATCTTTCTTCTCAAAATAAATTTTATTGGATCCTTCTGCTGGGCATTTTTATTTTTTCTCAAAAAGCTTTTGCCGATGAATTTGTCCCGCTGTCGTCGCTTGACATAAAAAACACACTACAGGATTGGGGCTCCCCGCAGGCCAACAAATCTGTAGATGGCCATGGGCTATCCATCGGCGGCAGAAAGTTTGATACCGGTCTGGGAACGCACGCGACCAGTTATTTGCACATCCAGCTCAACGGCAACGGCAAAAAATTTACCGCCTGGGTGGGTGTGGATGATGAAGAGGCGGGCCAGCCAAGCCTCATTATTTTTTCAGTGATGGGCGATGGCAAAACACTGTGGCAAAGCGGCATCATGAAAAGTGGTGATACCCCCAAACAAGTGGATGTGGATCTCACTGGTGTCAAAGAATTGCTGCTGCTTGTGAAGAACGGCGGGGACGACATTAGCTACGACCATGCCGATTGGGCAGATGCGGGTTTCGTGATGGCCCAGGGCTCGCCAGTAGCCCTTCCCCCGCCCCCGCCGGAGCCGGGAATGATTTTAACGCCGCCCGCCGGACCGGAACCGGAAATTCACGGGCCGAAAATCTATGGCTGCCGTCCCGGCCATCCCTTTTTGTATATCATACCGGCAACCGGGGATCGTCCGATGAACTTTAGCGTGAAGGGATTACCGCATGGGTTAACGCTGGATGCCCATACGGGCATCATCACGGGCTCGTTGGACAAACGCGGTGAATACGCGGTTACGTTCCGCGCCAAAAACAAATCGGGAACCGCGGAAAAGAAATTTACGATTGTTTGCGGCGATAAAATCGCGCTGACGCCGCCCATGGGTTGGAATAGTTGGAACTGTTTTGCCAGCGCCGTGACTGAGGACGACGTCAAGGCTGCCGCCGATGCGATGGTGGCCAGCGGCCTGATTAATCACGGGTGGAGCTACGTCAACGTGGACGATTTCTGGCAAGTAAACCATGCCATATCAGATCCGACCCTGAAAGGTCCGTATCGGGACGCCCAGGGACGCATCCTTCCCAATCCGCGTTTTCCGGACATGAGCGGAATGGCTGATTACATCCATGGTAAAGGGCTTAAAGCCGGTCTCTATTCTTCGCCCGGTCCGTGGACCTGCGGCGGTTGCGTGGGAAGCTGGCAGCACGAGGAATTGGATGCGCAACAATATTCCGACTGGGGGTTTGACTATCTCAAATACGATTGGTGTTCCTATGGCGATGTCGTCCACGGCAGCGGCGTGGACTACGATCGAAAGCCCTACCAGGTGATGCGTGCCGCGCTGGACAAAGTGCCGCGCGATATCGTTTTTAGCTTTTGCCAGTACGGCATGGGTAATGTTTGGGAATGGGGAGCAGAAACCGGCGGCAATAGCTGGCGTACCACCGGCGACATCACCGATACCTGGCAAAGCATGTGCCGGAATGGTTTCAGCCAGAGCGGCCTCGCCCCGTTTGCCGGCCCCGGGCATTGGAACGATCCTGATATGTTGATTGTCGGGAACGTCGGCTGGGGACCGAGCCTGCATCCCACACGGTTGACACCCAATGAGCAATACACCCATATCAGTCTTTGGTGCCTGCTGTCCTCACCGCTGCTGATCGGTTGTGACATGACTAAACTGGATCCATTCACGCTCAACCTCCTCTCCAATGACGAAGTGCTGGCGGTAGACCAGGATTCCCTTGGCCGCCAGGCTTCGCGTGTAGCGCACGAGAATTCGACCGAAGTGTGGAGCAAAGACCTGGATGACGGCTCAAAAGCAGTCGGCCTGTTTAACCGGGGTGAAGACGACCAGAAGGTAACGGCCAAATGGTCCGACCTGGGCATCACCGGCCGGCAAATGGTTCGGGATCTTTGGCGGCAAAAGGATCTCGGAAATTTTGACACCCAATTTGAAGCCACGGTTCCCCGTCACGGTGTCGTTTTGATAAAAATCAGTCCCCTCAAATAATCGTTGCAATCCGCCCAAATTCTGTTATATAAAGCGCTCGTTTTTCAAAGCAGCGAAATTTAATTGATTTATGTCACAGCATCGTAGTTTACGCGCGGCAGCCACCCTGGGTGGCAAGCGCAATGTCCTCAAGCGTTTCGAGCGCGTGGAACTTCTTAAAAAGCGCAACCAGTGGAAAGCTGGCGACCGCATCACCGGTTTGCGCAAGACCAAGCCGGAAGCGTAATCGTTTGGCTCGTTTCATCGTTGGGGCGTGCCATGGCTTCGACGCTTTGACCCTTTAAGGCTTCAACGAGTTTGAGTGTTCGTTTGCAAAAATTTCTGGCGGAAGCCGGCGTGGCTTCGCGCCGCGCCGCCGAACAAATTATCCTGGCCGGGCGCGTCAGCCTCAATGGCGATATCGTCCGGCTCCTGGGTACCAAGGTTGACCCGGTGCACGACAAGGTTTTCGTGGATGGCCAGCCGGTCCGCGCGAAGCGAAAAATTTATCTTGCATTACACAAGCCGGTAGGCTGTGTTTGTTCCCGGAAAGACAAACTGGGACGGCGGACGATTTACGAGTTGCTGCCCAAAGAATGGGAAAGCGTGCAAACGGTCGGGCGGCTGGATTTTAACAGCGAGGGCTTGATTTTTTTGACGAACGATGGAGAATTCGCCCTGCGCCTCACTCATCCGCGATACGGAGTCCATAAGAAGTATTTGGCGACCGTTGAGGGCACTTTGGAACAGCAAATGCTTAGCAAGATGGTTCGCGGGATTTTTCATGATGGCGAGAAGCTCAAAGCCGAAAGCGCGCGCCAGGTTTCGCGGAATGTGGTTGAACTGGATTTGACTGAAGGTAAAAATCGCGAAGTGCGGCGGCTGTTTGAATCGCAAGGCCTGACGGTGGAACGATTGCAGCGTACCCAGATCGGCAAAATCAAACTGGGTGAATTAAAGCCGGGCCGATGGCGGACATTGACAGAGACGGAAATTGAAACTTTACTTTTGAAATAATGAAAACGATATGGACCATTATGGGAGCGTTGGTGGCCGCAAGCCTCTACGCTCAAGACAACTCGAATTCGCTGCCGACCATTCCGCCGCCAGTGAGTTCGCCCGCGGCGGAAACCGCCCCGGCGACTACGCCCGCGCCTGTGCCGGAAACGGCCCCGGCAACGCCCGCGCCCAAACCGGTCAAGCACGTCAAACACCACGCCGCGCCGCACAAGCCCGCTACCCCGGAGCCATCTGTTGCCCTCACGGCTGGGCCGGCAGACGTCAATGTCAACGACCTGACTGTACGCGGCCAGGCCGGCGTTAAGGGTGAAGTCGTGACGCACTTGCATAAAGGCGACTCCGTGACTGTTTTGGAACAAATCAATCTTTCCCACCATGCTGCCGATGAGCCGGCTCAATGGGCAAAAATTGCCTATCCGGCCAATGTGCACGTTTGGTTGGACGGCAAATATGTCGATGCGAGCGGTGTGGTTA
>DATJXK010000297.1:0-3483 GCA_035500235.1 Pseudomonadales bacterium
TCCACGCGCGTAATGCGCAGATAAGCGATGTCGCCTTCGAACACTTTTACTTGTGCGAGCGGCTCGGCTTCAGAGGCTGCGTTCTTGGAGGATTTATCTGTGACGAGCGAAACTTTGGGAGACAGAGCGTCCACCAACCCCTGGACTGCAGCCCGATTCAATTCAGACTCGCTGATGCTCGGCGCGTGCTGGTGAATCAGATCATACACTTCCTGAAAATCGGCGTTGTTGGTTTGTGCCGGCAGGGAAAACTGGAGGGCGAACGCGAACGATGAAATGAAAAGTAGTTTGATCCAGGGACGTGTCATGTCGGCTCAAAATGCGTGAAGTACTGGGGAAAGTAAAGTGGGGGAAAGGATCGGCCGTGTCCCGGCTTGAACGAGCGCGGACTTTAGGCCGCTTCAGCACGACATTATCGAGCGTATCAAAAAGTCAGAATCTTTTGACTCTATTACCTTGAAGCAACCTGAAGGTCGCGCTCCTGGGCAGTCAAATCAGGATTCTACAAAAATGCTGCCCTTTGGGGAGCAGTTCAAGAGGAACCAAAGCGAACGGCCAAACAGCTGCCGCTTACCGAGAAACCGCGGACAGCTGTTCGTCCACCGCGCGGGAAAAAGGAATTTTTTGCGTGGAAACCTTGTCTTCCCACTTTTTGGCTTCCTTGGGATTCCGTTCGACGCCGATGCCTTCGCGATACATTTCGGCGAGGCGGATTTGCGACGACATGTGGCCCTGCTCGGCGGCCTTGCGGCACCATTTGAAAGCTTCCTCGTCATTCCTCTGAACACCGCGGCCCTGGCGGCAATATTCCGAGACTTTGGCCTGCGCCTCCGCCATGCCGTGAAACGCCGCGCGCAACAGCCACTTGTGGGCTTCGTAATCGGATTGGACGCCGTGCTCACCGCTTTCGCAAATCAATCCGTAACGGTATTCGGCGAGGGCGTCGCCTTTTTCAGCGCGAAAGCGGATGTAATGGAAGCGGGCTTCCTTGAATTCGGTGCTGAACCAGACGCGGGCGTGCGCAGAATGGTTTTTGACTACGATGCTGAACCATGTCCACATCGTGTTAAATGACTCGGCTTTCGGCAGATTCATATCAGAACGCGCCGGAATGGAGTGCCTTTTCCCCATTTCTCCAGTGCGTAATGAACTAGCCCAGCAGTCTCCTTGCCACTTAAAGGCTGCTTTTGATGCCCGGTAGACGCCGGTCCAATGGATGTTGGGAATCGACCGGATAACGATACTGGAAACCGCCGCAGGTGTGCGCAGGCAAGCCATAGTACTTCCTTTCTGGCTGAATGCCTTTTACCAACCGGAACTGGTCCTGGCGCTGGCTAATTGCCCGATTTTACGGTCCCGCTCGCAGAGATTGGCGAACCGCTCGCAGCGGGCGGCCACTTTGGAGCTGATACGGCCGTTGAGGGCCTGGCTGGGAGCATTCCACAGGGCGTAGAACTCAAAATCGGTTGGCTGACGGCCAAAGTGCTCCTGGAAAGCGTGAATTCGCTTGTCCATCAGCTTAATCATAACCTTTCTGGCTGTCTCGGAATCGCAATAATTGGACGAATTTGTGACACTGCGCCATTCGGCCTTTTTGACCTGGAAGCGGCTGATTTCGCCCGCAGAGCCCACCGCCCGATCGTCATTGCCGGTTTCGAGCATCGAAAGGGCCGACAATCGGTCCATGCCGAACCCGCACAAGGGCAGCAACAACAAAATTAATGACACAAACTTCGCTTTCATACGCCCACTATCTACCATATTCCCGAGACGGTTGTCTCATAGGCGCTAGCTGAAAAAGGACACAGTACAGACCCGGTTTTTTCCCGGGGAATCCCCTGGGGGTATGGCGCTGAAAGCGCACAGGACGACGCAGTCGGAGGTGTGAACAAACGGCCATCCTTCGTCTCTCTTTGTACAAATCCCATGCCGGCGGATACACTAGCGGATAACCCTTTTTTGGGCAAGCAAAGACAACCGGCCGAACGTTGAAAGTTATTCACACGAAACAGCTGTAAAAACCCATCAAAAAAACCGTCAAAATTTCCCGGAATCGGCCTATTTCGACTCCATCTCGATGCTGGTGTCCGATTTGGTGGCGATGGGCCTGGGGCCGGATGCATTTGCCTCTGCGTGAATGTTCCACGCGGCCTGGATGGGGGCGATTTTGGATAGATCGGCGGAATTGGTGCCCGTCAGGGTGGACGTGATTTGCATGACCTGATTCGAGGAGGCGGTGTTAAGAACCAAGCTGGTGTTGAAATGATCGCCGTCAAGGGAAACCAATTGATAGGATTCCGTCTGCTGGCCGGACAGTCCCTGAGTTTTGAGGGGCCTTTGAATTTCCCATTTCGCGCCGGGTCCCACGGCTTCTTCCGGCAGAGGCGAATCCATGTTTGAGAAACCTTCCTTCATTTGTTCAACCATTTGTTGCAATTGGGGAGTGGAACCGGGCGGGGCTTTCACATCGGTTTTCTTGCTGATGCCGCGGTCGGACATGAGTCCGGTGATCGTCACACCTTTGGCGGCGCTCATGGCGGTCTTCACAGCCTGAAGCGTCTGCGGCGGAAGATTGGTATCGTCTGCGACGGTAATATCGCCAATCACAATCTCGTAATTGATGTCGCCATTCGGGGAGATGCCCTTCGTCGTGATGTCCATGGGAAGCGTCATGGCAGGCGCCGTGATAGGAGCGGATCCGGTTCCGGTGTCCACAACGCTCTTGATGACCATGAGTGTGGATTGTTTATCGCCGGGCTGGCTGTGGAAGCGGAGGACTTTGCGCGGCTCGGAGCCGGGATCCATCAATTTCACGGGGGATTTGGGAGCAGCCGGGGCGGGCTGGGCTTCGGCATTGGTCTCGGCAGCGGGCCGCTCCGGCGGCGCCGTGAGGGCATTGATTCTCCCACTCACTTCATCAATTCGATATTGAACCGTCTTCGGGTCGAACAACGGATTCCACGCCTTGAACCGGACGAGATTGGTTTGCGCATCACGGTATTTCTCAAGAGCCGGGGCAGTCTTGCCCGAGGCGAGGAGAGCGTCGGCTTTGTCGATGGTGGTCATGATATGGATGTATTGCTCATCCGGGTTCGGCTGGTCAGCCAGCGCTGCCGAGACGCCAAACAACACCATTATCATCAGACTGAAAAATAACCTGGAGCGAACCAGAAGTTGGAACTTGGGACGGACCACCGGGAGGCAGGGTGTAGAGCCACTGTTAATCATGTGCGGGAATCTAATTTGTCAGTGAATGGCGTCAATCGAAAAGGAGTGAAATGCGTTTGGTGAGGGCAAGTTTTGATATATGAGGGAGCGTGAATGCCCGGCACTCTGAAACTTGAAAAAAATCATCGCAAAAATCCGCAAAAAACCACAAAGATCCGCAAAACGGAAAAGGGGCGAGGGTCGAGAGTCGAGGGGTCGCGGAGTTATCCGCTTCGATTGAGCGTGATTCACTGAGATTAAATGTGGTTTGGCGGG
>DATJXK010000298.1:0-5444 GCA_035500235.1 Pseudomonadales bacterium
TAAAGGGATCAGATGTTTATCATCTGATGGGCCAGTATATTGCCCCCATTCCCTTGCGGTGCCGGAGCGTACTTATTGGTTGTAAATAAATTGAGCCCCGGCCTGCTGGTTCTTACAATTCCTGTGTGAGCGCTGTTATCAAATTATCGTCACCCGCCACGCGCGAATTTTGGGAAATCCCCGTCCTGTTTGAGGACGAACATTTGCTTGCCTTGGACAAACCTGCCGGTTTGCTCACCTCACCCGACCGTTATGATCCCCAGCGCCCCAACCTAATGAAGCTGCTGCATGCAGCCATCGCCGACCAGAAGCCCTGGGCGCGGGAACGCCAGTTGAGCTATTTAAGCAACGCGCACCGGCTGGATTTCGAAACCAGCGGCGCCATTTTGCTGGCCAAATCCAAACCCGTATTGGTCGCGCTGGCGGACCTGTTCGGCTCGGATAAACCGCTGAAGAAATATGTTGCCGTCGTCAGCGGCACGCCACCGGCGGAGAAATTTGAAGTGGATGCCCCGCTCGCACCGCATCCGGTCAAACTCGGCCTCATGCGCGTTGACCAAAAAAATGGCAAAAAATCCCAAACCAACTTTGAGGTTTTGGAGACCTTTCCCGGCTCAGGCTATGCCGTGTTAAGCTGTCAGCCGGTCACCGGGCGCACCCATCAGATTCGCGTCCATGCCGCCCATCTGGGCCTGAAAATTGTCGGCGATACCCTCTACGGCGGCAAACCGCTCTGGCTCTCACGGTTAAAGAAAGATTACCACCTCAAGCCCGGGCGCGAGGAACGCCCGTTGATTTCGCGGGTGGCCCTCCATGCCGAACAATTACAGCTAAAACACCCAATAAATAGGGATATTTTGACGATTTCCGCCCCCTGGCCTCATGATTTGACGGTTGGGGTGAAGTATTTAAGGAAATTTGGCCAATAACGGAACGGCACTTGCTTCCTTTGGGCCTGTATCTGCCGGTTAACATGGTTAGCCGGGGAGAAAGTACAGGAATGGACCAACCAAAGATTCTCATTTTGGATGACGAGGCCGATTGGCTGGAAATGTGCCGCGAAATGCTGGCACAATTACCCAGCCAGCCGGAGATTCGCACTGCCAGCACCGGGGCTCACGCTGTGGCCCAACTGGATGCCGAGCCGTTCCGCCTGCTCATTTGCGATCTCAAGATGCCTCGCATTGACGGCCTGCAGGTGCTTGCCATCGTTCGCCGGCGATTTCCCGATTTGCGCACCGTCGTCCTGACTGCACTGGAAGACGAAGAATTTCGCTCCCGCGCTTACGCGTTGGGGGTGGACTTGTTCTGGCTCAAGTCCGACATGCAGCAAAACATGAAAATGTTCCTGGACTGTCTGGAATCCCTTTTAGGCCGCGACATGGCCGGCGGCTTCCGCGGTATCCAGAACAAAAGCCTCATGGATATTATCCAGATGGAATGCCTCTCCCGCAATTCCACCCTGTTGCGCCTTACGCGGGGTCCGCTCGTGGCGAAAATCTGGATCCAGGACGGCGAGCTTTTTGACGCCGAAGTCCAGGGCGTCAGTGGTGAAACCGCGTTCCACAAAATCTTGAATTGGAAATCCGGCACCTTTGAAAATCTGCCGCCTGAATTAGGCCGTCCACGCGCCATTGAAAAATCTGTCAACCAGTTGTTGCTCGAATCCGCCCAGTCCTTTGACGAACAGGAACAGCAACAGACTGAAGTCATCGAAAAAAATGCGCATCGCCAGAACGTCTGGCGGATTTCCCTGATGACGCGCGAAGGCGCCGAGTTTCTCGTCGCGGTGCCGCCCGAAGGCGAGCCCGAAGCCTGGGGCACCCAGTTGGCCGAACAGCAGGCCAAATGGCTCAAGCGCGCCATGGAAATTACCCGAAGTTTGAGCGAGAAGGTCGAAGCCGGCCCGATTTCCCATATTTCCGGCAATAGCGCGGAACGGAATGTGCTTGCAATGACCCATGGTAATAAAGTTTTTCTAGTGGGTTGGCCGCACGATAAAGTCGACGGCTCATTGCTGGAAAAAACCAGGAAACTTGTTGCGTCATGGGATTCTTAAGAAAATTCTTTCACCGGCACGCGACGGTTCAGGATCTGCCTTCCGGCAGCCTGACCGTTGACCGTAACGGCAATACCATTACGTCTACCATTTCGTCGGCGTACCCGGCGGCCCTGTTGAAGGATATTGCCCGCGACGTGCTGAAACTTTTACAGGAAGCCCGCGATGCCCAAATGCCCCTCGCCGAAGTGAATATTAATTTCGCCAGTCTCCGCGTGACCGCCCGTGAACTGCGCGGCGGGGCGATCATTTTTCTTTTTCCCCAAACCGCGATGCTTAAATCCCCGGCACACTGAACCCCGGCATACCTATGACCCCCAAAGAACTCAACCAACTGGTCACGCAAATCGAGACCCACATCGAATGCTGGAAGCAGTTCAATCATTTCATCAACATCGCGCGCGCCAAGAAGTTCAGTCCGACCGATGAGACCCAATTTCTTGAAATCAAAAGCGTTATCGTGCAGGAGCTGGAACTGATTTTCGCCTCCGTGGAAGTGCAATCGCCCACCCGCGAAGAAATCCACGCATTGATTTCCGGTGCCCCTTCGCTCCGCTTCCTAAGTGAAATGAGCGACGGCGCCTTGCGCGGCCTCGAAAGCCAGTGGCACAAAGTCTATATCGGCTGGCACTCCATCCTCGGCCAGCTCAAGGTCAAACAAAAGACCGAAGACACCAAGGCCTTCTGGGGCTCTAAAAAATAGTAATTCAACGGAGACAAATTCCCGTCCTTGTGGCTAAAATTCCATTGAGCATTCAAGATGGGACTGAGGCGCGCAGGATTTTTGGCCCGTGGCGAGGCGCGAGCAAGGCGCATATCCAAAGCGATCTGTAACGAGCGAGCAACAAAGCCAGAGGCCAAAAAGACCAGCGAATGGGTTTCAGCTTGAAAGCGAATTGGAATAAATAGTGCCCATGGACATCTTCCTCCAGGCTGCCATTGATGAGGCTAAAAAAGGCCTCGCCGCAGGCGGAATCCCCATCGGCTCAGTACTGGTCCACGATGGAAAAATCATCGGGCGCGGCCACAACCAGCGCGTGCAGCAGGGCAGCGTCATTCATCACGCGGAAATGAACTGCCTCGAAAACGCCGGCCGCCTGCCGGCCTCCGTCTATTCGCGCTGCATTTTATACTCCACGCTTTCTCCCTGTCCGATGTGCAGCGGCGCAGCCTTGCTCTACAAAATCCCCCGCGTTGTCATTGGTGAAAACACGACCTTCCAGGGCCCCGAAGCCTACGTGCGTTCACAGGGCGTCAAAGTGGAAATCCTGAACGACCCGGTGTGCATTAAGCTCATGCGCGATTTTATCAAGGCTCATCCGGAGCTCTGGAATGAGGATATAGGAGTCTGAGCTAATGCCGATGGCCTGAATCAAAATAAAATATTTTTTACAAATTCCCGTAAATGCTCTGGCTGTTTGCGGTGGCGCCTCATCAACACTACAAGCTTCCGCTCAAAGCGGTTGGGTAGAGGCAGACGAACTAATCTTTTTTTCCGCGTATAAAGGGACAGCGCCCGGATAGGAACAAAACTAACGCCCATGCCAATGGAAACCAGCGTGATGATCAGGTCAAAATTGTCGAGCTGCATGGTGGGTTCAATTTTCAAATGAGAGGCGGCCATCCATTTTCGCAGCTTGTTTCCTGTGTTCGTTTTCTCATCGAGCAACAGCCACGATTGTTTGCCCAGCCAGGAATTAACTGCTGATTTGGGAAGGGCCGAAAATTGCGCTGCCAGTTCGGCAGGGGCGATCAGCGCAAATGCGTCGGTAAAACGGTGTGTAATGCTGAGCGTTCTTGGCGGCCGGGGTGGGGGACACAGGACTCCAAGGTCCAGTTCATTTGCTTCCAGGGCGGTCAGAATTTCCGCGCTAGATTGATAGGAAACGTTGTAGGCCACTTTAGATGGTTGTCGAAGATTCGCATGAAAAAATCCCGGCAGATGCGCCAGGCTGACCGAACGCGAGACTCCCACGCGGACTTCTTTTTTCGCATTGGCAAAATCTTCTTTGAGCCTTTGCAGTGACTGGTCTACATCGCCGAGCAGTCGTGAGGATTCATGAAAAAGGAATTCGACGGCCCTGGTCAAGCGGACAGTCCGCGTCGTCCGTTCCAATAGAGGAACTCCCAAACTGTTTTCTATCCCCTGGATTTGCCGGGTCATCGCGCTTTGGGTTAATCCCGCCGCTTCCGCCGCTTTCGTAAAGCTCCGGTGCTTCACCACCAGATTGAAGAGCGACAGTTCATAGAGATCAAAGGGTGACGTCTGGAGAAAGTCATTCATAAATAGCATTAATATATGAAACTAATGAATTTCTATCAATTATCATTTCATGAGATGCTTCAAATCAAGAAAGGAAAATTATGGCAGACAAAAATTCAAAGTATCCGGAAAATGTGGCGGGGCGTTTTTATGTGGATGACACGTGCATTGATTGTGATATGTGTCGCACGACCGCTCCCAAATTTTTCAAACGGCACGATGGAGGCGGTTATTCCTATGTTTACCGCCAGCCACAAACGCCCGAAGAAATTGCCGAAGCTGAAGAAGCGCGGGCTATTTGTCCCACCGATACCATCGGAAATGATGGTTGAAACCGCTTGCCGTGGCTTTGGAATGAGACATCGGGGTATAATTTCTTGCGCAAATTATAATTGCTGCCGTCAGCCGCATTGGTTATCTAGGAATCATCAGTGCAAAATCATTCTAAAACTACTATGAGCGCTTCAACCATTGCCAGGCTTGTCGGAATTGCTGTCCTTATTTTTATCGCCGTCATCGTCATCTCCAGCGGCTCCTATGTCGTGGAGCCCGGTTACCGTGGCGTCGAAGTGACCCTTGGCCAGGTCTCGCCCGTCTTCCGGCCCCAGGGCTTTGGCTTCAAAAAGCCGTTTGTCACCACGATTGTTCCCGTAATGGTCAAACAGCAAACCCGCGGCGTCAAGGCCGACTGTTATTCTTCGGACCTGCAACAGGTCAACATGGACTTGCAGGTGCTCTACCGGGTTCCCGAATCGTCTGTGGTGCAAATTTATCAGGCTTACGCCGGCGATCCCTTCGACAGCTTAATCGAGCCGCGCGTGCAGGAGGCCTTGAAAGAAGTCACGGCCCTGGATACCGCGGAAGAAATTGTCAAAAACCGCGAAACCATCAAAGAAAAAGCCCTGGAGAGCGCCCGAAAAAAGGTCGGCGACCTGCTCGTCATTGACGACGTAGTGATTCAAAATATTGACCTGACCAAACAATTGGAAGACGCCATCGAGGCGAAAATGGTCCAGGAACAGGAAGCCGACAAAGCCAAATTCACCCAGCAAAAGGCCCAGGTTGAAGCCGATACCGTCGTCATCACCGCCAAAGGCGAGGCGGAAGCCATCAAGGTCCGTG
>DATJXK010000299.1:0-11312 GCA_035500235.1 Pseudomonadales bacterium
ATGGACATCCAGCTTGAAAAAAAGGTCGCGCATGGTGGAATTCCCGGCCACCACCAGCGCATAAATCGTTTGCGGATCCACCGGAAATTCTTCGATGACATGGGTCAAATAACCCACCAGCGTACGCTGGAGTAGTTTGCCCTTGTCATGTGTGTCAAAAAATATTCGTGCCATGACGTCCGAGCCGCCGAAGCGCTGCGGATTTTCGAACGACCCATCGGCCACGACTTCGCCCGTTTCCAGATTCAACAGTCGTACGACTACGGTCGTCGTGCCCAAATCCATGGCGAGCCCGTGAATGGGAGCGGTCGAGCGTGCGATTTCTTCGCCATCCAACAGGATGCGGTCGCCGTCACGTGTGACGATAGGATCCAGTTGCCATTTCTTGCTTCCCTCAGGGAGCTGGAACGCATGACGTTCGATTTTCATTTCGCCGCGGCGCATCGTGTGGCAGCGGACGATCCCAGAATCCGAGGCGATCCGGCAACGGCACGAGAGTCGGAATTTGTCCTTAAGATGATTCTCCTCCGGCATGCGCGGCGTGAGCAGCTCCATGCCCTCGGAAATTTCCACGAGACATTCGCGGCACTTGCCGTTTTTGCTGCATGACGTCGGCACGCGAATTCCCAGCGTCTCTGCACAGTCAAACAATGACTTGCCCGCAGGCGCGGGCGCAGTCTTTCCGTTGATGTGAAGCTCAAGACTCATGCGCAAGCAGCCAGGCGTTTTCTTTGGCGGGACAAACGCCCCTGATTCCGCCGGGGACGTCCTTGCTCGCCAGCAGAGATACTTGATAGCTCGCGGCATAATGCCGCTTTACTTCATCACCATTTACAGAAAAAGGAGGTCCTTCCATCAGGCTTTGGTCGTACTCAAAAGAAATCAACAGTTGAGGTGCTTTATTCGTAATCTCCATCAAATGCCCGGAATATTGTTCGCGCATTTTTGGCGGCAAGGCGACGAGGGCCGCCCGATCATAAATGGCATCTACGGGGCCAAGCATTTTCGTGGACAAATCAAAAATATCACCAACGAAGATGTCGAGGTTCGCCACGCTGTAGCGGTCTAATTTGCCAAGAGATATGATTTCGGGTTTTACGCCGAGCGATTCAAATAACTGCCCGATGGCGATTTTACTTAATTCTGCACCGGCAACGCGATGGCCCTGCGAAAGGAGCCAGGGAATATCGAGGGTCTTGCCGCATAACGGCAAAAAAACACGGCCACCTTTGGAGACGGACAGCCGGTTGAAATACTCCTTCAGCAGCGGGTTGGTTTCGCTTTGATGAAAGTGAGTTTTATTTTCTTCCCACCTCTGATGCCAAAACTGTGCATCCATAATTTTCCTTACTATAGCCCTTCGTCGGGCGCGGTGGAAGCGGCGACTTTGCGCCTCAATGAGCTATGACCCAAAGCCTATGCAGTGTTAATGCTGCTCGTCCGTAAAGTCGTCGTCATCAAACTGATATTCCTCACCCTCGCCGGGCAAGGCGGGAGGCAGATGCGATTGTTCTCTCACAGACTTGAATACTGCCTGGAGCAAAAGGGGCTTAACCGATTGCCCGGCCAGTTCATTGGCGCGCTTTTGCAAAGTGGCGACAATTTCCGGATGGTCTGCGGCAACGTTGTTTTTCTCGGACGGGTCATCGGCAATGTTGTAAAGCTCGACGGCCGCCGGCAGCGGTGTGCGCCAGACGAGCTTCCAATCACCCTGGCGAACCCCCGCACGAAACGGCTCGACGTTATAAATAACTTCCGTGCGTGGCGAGGGCTTACCTTCGCTGATAGTCGTCCAGACATCCATGCCGTCGAGCGGGAGGCATTTCGCGGTTGAAGCGCCGGCAAGATTGGCGATGGTCGGATACATGTCCACGACGTGAATCATACCCGTGGCTGTAATGCCGGACTCGATGTGGCCGGGCCAATTAGCCAGTGCAACCACCCGCGTGCCGCCTTCATAAAGCGAACCCTTGCCGTTGCGGTACGGACCGTTATCGCAGGGAATTTTGATCTTCGACATGTCGAGTTCACCAGCAAACATGGCATCGTAAGTACCGCCATTGTCACTTTGGAATACGATTAATGTATTCGTACGGATGCCTTTCTTTTCCAGCGCCTGGACGACGCGGCCAATCTGGTCGTCCATCGCAGTAATAGAGGCGGCATAGGCGCGGCGACTGGGATCTTCAATGTTTTGGTATTGGTCGATGTATTCTTTTGGCGCCTGGTAAGGTGTATGCGGCGCGTTAAAAGACAGGTAAAGGTAAAACGGTGTGCCGGGGTCGCGTTCGCCAATATATTTTACGGCATCGTCGCCGAGCAACGTCGTGGTGTAGCCGGTTTCTTCCACTCGCTTGTTGTTCCGGTACCAGTCTGTGACACCGTGTTGTTTGTGGGTGAAATAGTCCAGTTCACCGATGAGCGGCCCGTACTGATAATCAAATCCGCGCTGGCACGGCCAATAGATTGGGTTCGCGTGGCCGAGATGCCATTTGCCGATGATAGCCGTCTGATAACCTGCCTCTTTGAGCGCTTGTGGCAGCAGCCATTCATTAGTCGCCAGGCTGTAAGTGAAACTGGATGGGATTACCAGAGTCTGCAAACCATAGCGAAACGGATAACGGCCGGTCATCAGGCATGCGCGCGTGGGCGTGCACATGGGCTGCGCATAAAATTGCTCCAGCTTAACACCGTTCGTGGCGAGCGCATCCAGGTTGGGCGTCTTGATGTCGGAGCCATGAAAGCCCACATCCTTCCAGCCGAGATCATCGGCAACGATATAAACGACGTTTGCCTGGGTCCCGGCGCCTTGCACCGGAAAAATGGTGGTGAATAATGCCGCGATGGCGATAAGAAGAGCCGAATGATTTAAAATAGAGAGTTTCATTTTTAACTGATTAACCGGCACTGGCGGAAGGGGTTATTCCTGTACCCTTTTTGCCATCTAGTGAATCGGGCCGATTCACAACCTTATCCAGAGCCCAAACCCTTATCAATCATTCTTTTCCGAAGCGCCCTTCCGGTTGAAAATCATTTTCTTTCCGGTTTATGTTCGTGGTGATGCCAGAGCTCGCGGGTGAGAGCGGCGGCGGTGCCAAGCCCAAGGAAAAGGAAACTGGCAACGACCGCCAGCAGACCGGCAGGCGTAGAACGCAGGTGATCCATAGCCAAATAACTCGGGCCGGAAAGAATCACCACCAATGCGGACGTTGGAATCGCGTACAACCGCCAAACTCCCCGGCCCGGCAACACCGCGCAATAAATAGCAAGCACCAGCAAACCCGGAATGAACGGCATCCAGAACTGTGCGCCATCACAATTCATCCAGACAAAAGACTGAATTGCCCAAATGATGCCTACGAGATTGCGCGAAGAGGAGGCGCCGGCGTGTTCCGCATCATTCCAGCGCAAGCTGTGGAGCAGAAAGAAAACGAAGCCGCCTTGAAACGCCCAGTTTACCACGTGCAGATGGCCGTCAAATGCCACCGCAATACCAGCGCCAAACAGGATTGCCCCCAGCAACGCCAGCTTTGGATCCCGGAGCCATGCCGTCCAGAAAATCAGGTAGGCCGCCAGTCCCGCCGCCAGGCAGCCCATGGCGGTGGCGCCGTGTGTCGCGACCTGAATCCAGTTATCGGGCAACCCGGCTATAAACAAGAGAGCCGAGGCATAGGCCAAATGTCCGGCGAAACGGTTGTTGCTCTGAACGATTCGCACCACTCCAAACACCGCCACGTTCAAAGCCATCAGTGCGAGATAGGTTTTCTCCTTTCCGGGCGTGTTTGCCAGAAACGGCGTTAACACCACTGGAAACATCAGCGCATATTTGAGTGCAACAGGCCTGGTGGGCACGCGCAAAAAAACCATCCAGGCCAGGACCCAGCCTACTGGCGCAAACAAGTCGGGACGCAGGTAATATCCGTACACATAATCCAGCGCCCAGAGATGCACGCCCGTTACACTGATCCACAGCGCAAACATACCCAGTGGAAGCCATCGGCGTTGTGGCAGCAAATCATCTCCGCCCATTTGCGCGCGCGGCAGGAAATTCACCAGTGCCAGCGCCGCCGGCAAAACCAGCAGCCATATGCATTCGTTCATGATGTAGTCCGGTCCGGCGTCCAGATGCACGCCGATCTTGAGATTGATATAATGCCGGTACGTGAGCGGCAACGCTACGTTGAGCGCCAGCAGGATGGCGCCCGCGCCCAACAACGACCCCGGCAGGTTCAGTTCCGCGAAATATCGCTTCAAGCCGCCGAATCGCAGCACCGCCAGGATCACTCCCGCGACGCAGACTGAGCCTGTCATCCACGGCCCGGTCAGCGCAGCCAGGCTGATCAGGATAAACGGTACGAACACCAGCATGTTTTCCAATCCCACCAGCAGCATGGAATCGTACCACAAATACCGGCGCGCCAGGAAAACGGCCACGCCCACGAGCAACAACTCATAAACCTGGACCGAACTGAAATTGAAAAGCATCCTCGCCGTATCATGGTCTACGAAGGTCTGGTCAATGGATATGCGATAGCAGCCGTAGAGCAGCAGGACCGCGCTTGCCAGATAAAACGGGTTGCAGGCAAAAAATTTGCGGAGCCACCATGATAGCGGTCTGTGCATATGATTCGGTAAGGGCGGTGGAACAGTCGGAGGTGTTTCGAAGTTCGGATCGGAGGGAATCGGTGGCGGCGTACCGGGCGTGTTTGGAATATTGGAATCGTCATGGTCATTCATAAGGCACCTCAATAAGAATTGGTTTCATTTTCTTATTAGACGGAAACGCATCCTAAATCCTCCCGCTACTTCATTTTAGAAAGAGAGTCCGTTTAAAATTTAACGATGGATCCATGGATCGTTGTGAACGCATAACGTGGGCCAACATTGCCAAACTCTATTTTCTAAGAAATCTGTGGAATTTCGAAAGGAGAAGAAATTTAGATGCGTGAAACTTGGATTTTTCGCGTGATTTTCACGCAGAGAATAAGCAAGGAGAACATGGCGGAAGGGGTGGGATTCGCGCCCAAAATCACCGTTTTCTGAGATAATTTTGACTGACTTCCACCACTATTCAGGCGTATCTCTCACTTAGTAAATTGCTTTTCATTCGCCGTCTGCAGGGGCAAAGGAGACAGCGACACCCGCTCGTTCGTTTTGGAAAAATAATCTGCCGCCCATTCGTTATTGAACAGTACGACGGGATTTTTGGCCATATCGTATGCGAGCCGGGAACCGGTGGGCAGCGACAGGGCATCAAGCTCATCTTCCTTTGTGCCCGCCGGCAACCAGCGAACGACCGTCCATGGCGCAGGTTCCAGGCGCGACGCGGCGCCATACTCGCTTTCGAGCCGGAATTGGACCACCTCGAATTGCAAGGGACCGACCGCCGCAAGTAACGGCGTCATCGTGGACGAATTACGCAGGTAAAGCGCTTGGACAACGCCTTCCTGCATCAATTGCTCAAGTCCCTGGCGAAATTGTTTGAACTTGGCTGTATTGGGATTGTGCAGATAGCTGAAGGCTTCGGGCGTGAACCTGGGGATTTCCTTGTAAACGATTTTAGGGTCTGTCGTAAGCGTATCGCCGATGCCAAAGCTGTCGTGCCCGATGAGGCCGATGACGTCGCCCGGATATGCCTCATCCACGGTCTCGCGTTCGTTGCCAAAAAGCTTGTGCGAACTGGAAAGACGTACCTTTTTAGCAGAACGCGAATGATGTACCGTCATGTCACGCTCGAATTTCCCTGAGCAAATGCGGACAAAGGCGATGCGGTCGCGATGCTTTGGATCCATGTTGGCCTGAATCTTGAAGATAAAGCCGGAGAAATCCGGGTTCTCAGGTGAAATCTCAATCCCACCCATCACACGTGGCCCGGGCGCCGGCGAATGTTTTAGGAAGCCGTCGAGCAGGAGTTGCACGCCGAAATTGTTGATGGCACTGCCGAAGAATACCGGCGTGATTTTTTCTGTCAGTACCGCGGCATCATCATAATCGTGCCCCACTTGATCAAGCATTTCGAGTTCTTCGACCGTTCGGTGAAACGTCGTGTCATCCAGCTGGCCACGGACCAGTGGATCGTCAAACCCGCCTGCTTGCTCTGGCGCGCGATATTGGCCTCCCACAGTACGCTCGAAAAGGTGCATCAGCTTTGTCTGCCGGTCATAGACCCCCCGAAACTCGAAGCCAGTGCCAATGGGCCAGTTCACCGGGAAAGCCCCAATACCGAGCACGCGTTCGAGTTCGTCGAGCAGCGCGAGCGGGTCCTTCATGGGGCGATCGCATTTGTTGATGAAGGTAAAGATCGGCACACCCCGCTGGCGGCAAACCTCGAACAGCTTGCGGGTTTGCGGCTCAATGCCCTTGGCCGCATCAATCACCATTACCACTGAATCCACGGCGGTGAGCACACGATAGGTGTCCTCAGAAAAATCCTTGTGACCCGGTGTATCCAGCAGGTTGAGACGATACCCATTATAGTCGAATTGCAGCACGGTGGAACTGATGGAAATGCCGCGTTTCTTTTCCAACTCCATCCAGTCGGACGTGGTGGCACGCTGATTTTTGCGGGCGGTAACCGAACCGGCGAGCTGCACTGCGCCGCCATAAAGCAACAGCTTCTCCGTCAACGTCGTTTTTCCTGCATCCGGGTGCGAGATGATGGCAAAGGTGCGCCGTTTCTGGATTTCGTCAGCGATATTCACAAAGGTTGGAAATCATAACAAAGAACGACGCTAGAACAAGTTTAGGATATGGCTTTCCAGGGTAAGATAAAAAAGCATGGCGGAAGGGGTGGGATTCGAACCCACGGTAGCCTTGCGACTACTCCTGATTTCGAGTCAGGTGCCTTTAACCACTCAGCCACCCTTCCATGCTGTGGTTTGATAAGTTTAGGCGGCCTGCTAACGGCGGGCAAGTTCATTCAGGTGCTGAAAGCATCAAATCCCGCCGCTTTCTCCTCGACTATCGGCCTTTCCATCAAAATCATTTGCGCGTGCCAACTTGCGTCATCTTTAATCCCGCCGCGCGCGGCAATAAAGCGCGGCATTTCCGCAAGTACCTGGACGAAATCGGCGGGGGCGCGGCGCTCAAGGCTACCGCTGCGCCGGGTGACGCTCGTCGTTTAGCCGCCGAAGCCATCGGCGACGGTTTCAATGTCATCGCGGCCGCCGGCGGGGACGGAACGGTGAATGAAGTCCTCAACGGCATCGGCGATGCCAACGCTTTTTCGAAAGTGCGTTTTGGAGTGTTGCCGCTGGGCACGGTCAACGTTTTCGCCCGCGAATTAAAAATTCCATTGAAGATACAATATGCGTGGGAAGTTTTACAGCGGAAACGGGAAATCGAGATAGACCTGCCACAGGTGGAGTTTTCGCAAAACGGCGCGGCAAAAAAAATGTATTTCATCCAGCTCGCGGGCGCGGGCCTGGACGCGCGAGCGATTGAACTGGTGGATTGGTCTACGAAGAAAAAAATCGGGCCGCTGGCTTATGTAGTTGCGGGCCTGAAAGCCTTGCGCGAGAAACGGCCATCTCTCAAGGCCAGCGAGGACGGCTCACCCGACAAAGCTTTCGAGGGCGAACTCGTGATGATTGGGAATGGAAAACTTTACGGCGGGTTCAATGTCTTTCCGCAGGCGGATTTGCACGACGGGCTCTTGGACGTCTGTATCGTGCCGCGCACCGATTTTGGTATGTTGTTTGGTCTCGCGCCGGGTTTGCTGCTCCGGCAACGGTTGTCGGAGCGCATGGTGAGACGCTTTCGCGCGCCGGTTTTTGAAGTGACGTCCGGGACGGCGGCGGGATTCCAATTGGACGGCGAAGGTATTGGGCAATTGCCGGCGAAATTTTCGATGGCGCCCGAGAAATTACGAGTCGTTGCGTAAGCTTCATCGATGAACAAAATCGTTTACCACGCCCTCAAGTCGCTCATCGGCCTGCGCCTGCGCCACATCAACCGCTCGTCGAACATGCTTTTTTTACAGTTCGGTGAGCCGCGTGAAATTTCCTCCCGCGACGGCGGCCTAAAAGCCGTCTACGACTGGACGGTGCAGATCCAATGTCCCTGGCGGATTTCCCAGCATAGCCGCGTGGTGATTGGCTACCGCGATTTTTATTACAGCGACGTGGCGCAAAACAATGAGGCTGTGATGAACAAGAGCCGTTATGATTCGGTGCTAAATTCCCTTTGTGCAGAGTTTGAGACGACGCCACCACGTGTCATTTCCATTGATGCTGATGATACCGGGGCTTTTTCGCTGCATCTGAGTGATGATTATCGCCTTGATGCCATCACCGCCGAAAACACGGCTTCGGGCAAACATTGGCGGATTTTTGAGCCCGGCGTAGACGGAAAAAGCTTTGTCTTTCCCCCAAGTGAGGCATGAGATTACTTGTTTCAGCAACAAATCTGGGCGACAATAACGCCAGTAATATGAGGTTTTTTAACGCCAGTCCTGCCTGTGTCCTGCAATTATTCCTTTTGGCTGGAATGCTTTTTTTCAGCGGCTGCGCCACGGCGCCCGAAGAGCTTTTTACGGTTTCCGGCCCGGGCTGGACGATGCAGCAAGGCCAGGCATTATGGACGCCGCGGCAGGGGGCGCCACAAATCGGCGGGGATATCGTGCTGGCGACCGATGCTAATGGGCGTGCGTTAGTGCAATTTGAAAAAATGCCGGTGTCGCTGGTCACGGCGCAGGTGACGCCGGAAGCCTGGACGATTCGCTTCCCGCAAGGCGGCGGGTTTTGGAAGGGACATCAGCCGGCGCCGACACGTACCATTTGGCTTTATTTGCCCGCAGCGCTTACCGGCAAACCGTTGCCTGAGCCGTTGCAGTTCAGCCAGGAACACGGCGGCAATTGGCGGCTGGAAAATCCTAAAACCGGCGAGATCCTGGAGGGTTTTGTTTCGCCGTGAGGTCCTTCCTGAAACGTTGGTGGTGGGTCATTCTCCTCGTGGCTATCGGCCTGGGTTTTTGCCGATTACGCTTTGACGTAGATGTGCTGGATTTGCTCCCCTCTGACGAACCGTCTGTCATGGGGTTGAAGCTTTACGAAAAATATTTCACTAACGCGCGGGAACTGGTCGTCACTCTGCATGGCAAAGATTCTGAACAGGTGCAACGCGTGGCCGGTGTATTGGCGGCGCGTTTGCGGCAGCAGACTAATCTGGTCCAGGAAGTCACCTGGCAACCGCCCTGGATGGATGAGCCGCAACAACTCGGCGAATTGCTCGGCTGGCTGTGGTTTAATCAACGGCCGGCAACCGTCGCAGATTTAACGAACCGCCTCGCCCCGGGAAATCTCAGCACCGTCCTGGATCAGACCAAAGATGCGCTCTCGACTTCGATGTCGCCAATGGATTTGGCTAAGCTGGAATACGACCCGTACAACTTGATGTCATTGTCCGCGCTGTCAGGAATGGCGAATTTTTCCAGCGGGCAAAACCAACAGATGTTTGCGTCGTCCGATGGAACCTTTCGCGTGTTGTATGTGGAATCCGCCGTGGATTTGCAGAGCTATCGCTCGTGCGAAAACTGGTTGAAGGCGATTCATGAAATCGTGGACGGCGTAAAAGCGGGAGCATCGAAGGACGAATGGAGTGACATAAAGATTCGTTACACGGGCCGTCCGGTGTTTGTAGAAGAGATCGCCAGTAGCATGCAGACGGACATGACGCATTCCGTTGGGGCCACGTCTACAATCATCGCCGTGCTTTTTTACCTGATGCACCGGCGCTTGCGTCCGATGGGATATCTAATTGCCCTCCTGATGTTGATTTTGATGGCGACACTGGCGTTGGGCGCCCTGGTGATGGGCTCCATCAATATCGTCAGCATGGGTTTTGCCGCGATCCTGCTCGGGCTGGCGGTGGATTACGCGGTGGTGCATTACCAGGAGGCGCTCGCGCATCCGGACATGACCGTGCCGGAAATCCGCCGCGCCATCGCGCCGAGCATCCTGTGGGCGGCCATTACAACGATCAGTGCGTTCATGGTGCTAAACCTAGGCGGACTGCCCGGGCTTGGGCAACTCGGCTCGCTCGTGGCCATCGGCATCGCTCTTTCAGCGTGGGTGATGGTCATGATCTATCTGCCGCCGCTGTTTCCAAATCGCCGTACCCCTCGACCAAACCAGCCTCATTTTAACTGGTGGAATTATTTCGTCGCTCCGCACGAACCGATTACGGAGCATGCGACAGTCAATCCCTCTTACCGCCCTGCCCTGTCCGTGACTTTAGCAATTTTGTTGGCTGCGTGTGGCGTACTGTTGTGGAAACAACCCGGCCTGGATCGCACGGCGGATGCATTGCACCCGCAAAACAGTGCAGCGCAGTCCACCCTCGACGAAATGACGGTGCAACTCGGCCTGCCGCCACAGCCGTATTGGCTGGTCGTGACTGGACGGGATGAAACTGAAATTTACGATCGGCTCGTCAAAGCGAATGTTTTGCTGGCCGAAGCGGAAACCAACCATCTCATCGGCCAATTTGTCTTGCCGGTTGCCTTGTGGCCACGTCCAGAATTTCAAGCGGTTAACCGTCAAAGCATGGCGGCGCTGGCACGCGAAGGTCCGGCATTGCGCGAAGCAACTTTAAACGCAGGCTTTAATACCAATGCGGTGGTGCTCACCGAAGAAATTGTTAAAACATGGGCGCGCGATGGCGCGAGTGCTGGCACTGTCTGGCCGACGAATCGCGTAAGCCAGTGGCTGCTAAACCGATTCGTGAATCGCAGCCCGGACCAAATCCTGGTAGTTGGCTTAATTTACCCGCCAGAAAAACGCATGAATGCAATGGCGCTGATCGATTTGTCCCATCGCCTGGCGGAAAGCGATTGTTACCTCTCGAGTTGGGAGCTGCTGGGCGTCGCCACACTCAAACGCGTGGAGTCGCGGATGTGGCAGGTCGTCACGCCGATGGTGGTGCTGGTGCTGCTTTCACTTTGGTTCGCGTTCCGGCGCGCGACCGAAATTCTTTTAGGCGCGGCAGTGTTGTGCATGAGCGGAGTTTGCCTGCTGGCGATCATGGCGTTGACGGGCTGGACCTGGAACCTAATGAACCTGATGGCCATGCCCCTGATATTGGGCACGGGTGTGGACTACACCATTTTCATTCAACTGGCCTTGCGCCGGCATGGAGGCGATACGAAAATCGTCCGCCATTCAGTCGGACGCGCATTGATGCTGTGCGGCGCGACGGCAGTAACCGGTTTCGGCTCGCTCGGCATGTCCAGCAACCCGGGCATGGCGAGCCTGGGCCGTGTGTGCGCCGTGGGCATCGGCGCGAACATGCTGATTTCTGTTTTTCTGCTGCCA
>DATJXK010000300.1:0-27641 GCA_035500235.1 Pseudomonadales bacterium
CTCTTTAGTAGGCTTCATTAGCCTTTACTAGCCTTCAGCAGGCTTCAGGTTGGGAACCGCGGATTACGCGGATTGTCGCCGCCCCAATGGGACCTGGAACTGACTGGCTGCGCAAGCCACTTTATAGACAGGCGAGACGCCTGTCCCACTATATATCAAAGAACAAAAATCGACACTCAACTATCAACCATTAGCCAACGACTTTTGCAACCGGAACTTGACTCCTGGTTGTTCACGCTCCTTCGTCTTGCAGAGCGGGACTTCCGCCTTCGCCATCCTGCGTCGCTGAAAAGCTATGCAGGACAGGAGGCTTCGGCGGACAAGACGGAGGGCAGGCGCGGATTCCTGCGTTTCAGCGATTCAGATGGCCGGGACATTTACTTTGACCTTTCGCGAAAGCTCTGGGAAACTGCAAAAATTAGAATAGCAAACCCTGTTTTTACAAATTACTTATGAAAAGTCTTTCCGTCATCAGCACATTCCTGCTGGGTTTGATTGTCCATTTTTCATCATCCACCGCCAGTGCCCAGGGGACGGCCTTTACATACCAGGGCCAGCTCGACGCTGGCGGCACGCCGGCCAACGGCAGTTATGATCTCCAGTTCACGCTCTACACAACCAATGTGACCGGCACGGCCATTGCCGGGCCGGTGACGAATGCCGCCGTGCGCGTAACCAACGGCCTCTTTACGACCATGGTGGATTTCGGGAACGTCTTTACCGGCGCGAGCAATTGGCTGGAGATCGCTGTAAGCACCAATGGCGCGAATACGTTCACCACGCTGGCTCCACGCCAGCAACTCACGCCCGTGCCCTATGCCATCTATGCCAACAGCGCAAGCAACCTCCTCGGCAATATCTCTGCCTTGCAGATTACCAGCGGCACCATCGGCGTAGGACAATTGCCGCCAGCGGTGGTGACGAACGGGGCGACGGGCCTGAGCTTGGGCGTGAGCAACCTCTCGGTGAGCGTGAACAGCCAGATTGCGCCCCTGAGCGTGCCGCCCAATATCCCCGGTGGCCCGGCCGGCACATCGTCCGGACTGAATGAGCCTGTTTCTGTCGCGGTATCCGGGCGCTATGCCTATGTGGCAAACCTGAACGGCAATAGCTTGCAAATTGTGGACGTGAGCAATCCATCCAACCCGGTAAGCGTGGACACATTGACCGGACTGAATGGGCCTGTTTCCGTCGCGGTAGCCGGGCGCTATGCCTATGTGGCGTGCGAGAACGGCAATAATCTGCAAATTGTGGACGTGAGCAATCCGACCGACCCGGTAAGCGTGGGCACATTGACAGGATTGAATCAGCCTTGTTCCGTTGCGGTGTCCGGGCGCTATGCCTATGTAGCAAACCTGAACGGCAATAGCTTGCAAATTGTGGACGTCGGCGATGCGCACGGCCCCGTGAGCGTGGGTATCTTGAGTGGATTGATTGGACCTCTCTCTGTCGCGGTAGCCGGGCGCTATGCCTATGTGGCGTGCGGGGACGGCAATAATCTGCAAATTGTGGACGTGAGCAATCCGACCGACCCGGTAAGCGTGGGCACATTGACAGGGTTGTATCAGCCTTGTTCCGTTGCGGTGTCCGGGCGCTACGCCTATGTAGTGAATATCGACGACAACAGCCTGGTGATCGCGGATGTGAGCAATCCATCCAACCCGGTAAGCGTGGACACATTGACCGGACTGAATGGGCCTATTTCTATCGCGGTAGCCGGGCGCTATGCCTATGTAGGGAATATCGGCGACAGTATGCAAATTGTGGATGTGAGCAATCCGTCCAGCCTGGCGAGTGTGGGCACGTTTGCGACAGGATTGAATCAACATTCCGTCGCGGTATCCGGGCGCTATGCCTATGTGGTCAACTCGGCCACCGACAGCCTGCAAGTATTTGATCTGGGCGGAGCCTATATCCAGCAATTGGAGGCCGGGACGATGGAGACGGGCACGTTGCAGACGCGGGACACGGCCACGGTGGGCAATAACCTGGACGTACGCGGGGGCCTGACCGTGAGCGCCAGCGCGCGCATCTCCGGCAGCCTGGGGGTGGATTCTATCTCCGCCAAAAATTATAGCGGCAACGGCAGCGGCCTGACTTCACTCAACATCGCCAATTTAAGCGGCACGCTTCAATCCGCCAATTTTCCGGCAACCACTGTCACGAATTTTGCCACGGCGGGGCCGCTGGCGCCGGCAACGTTCTCCTTCACCACCCATGGCGGCACGTTGATGATCACTACTGACGGTTCCGGTTCCACTAATTCTGCTCCCGCCTCCATCGGCATGGTCGTGAGCCTGGACTCGACTGCCATCACTACGAATCGTGTCTGGGCGAACACTTCCGCCATCCATATCCCCTTCGTCTCCCAGACCGTGGTGCGCCCGGGCGTGGCCGCCGGCAGCCATACCATCAAGCTATCCTCCTGGGGCGCCACCGCCACCGACATCAATGACAACTTCAGTGTGACCGTGCAGGAACTGCCCTATTAAACGGCCGACCGAATTTCCCCTTGCAATCGCCGTGCCTGCGGGGAAATTAAGGGCAAACGCAAGAGTATGAGGAACACGTTCATCCTGATTCCTGCTTTGCTGGCCGGCCTGTTGCTGTCCAGCTGCTCGAACCAGGCCGAACCGGACAGCACTAACGCCGCCACCATGCAAATCACCAGCACCGCTTTCGCCAACGGCCAGCCTATTCCCGATAAATACACCGGCCAGGCGGATGATATTTCACCGCGACTCGAATGGACGGGCGCGCCGTTGAACACCAAAAGTTTTGCGCTCATCTGCGAAGATCCCGACGCGCCGATGGGCACGTTTACGCATTGGATCATTTATAATGTGCCGGGCACAGCCACTGTTCTTTCACAAAACATTGCCAAAACCGGCACGCTGCCCGACGGGCCGAGGCAGAGCAAAAACAGCTTTGGAAACGTCGGTTACAACGGCCCTATGCCGCCGCCCGGCACCATGCATCGCTATTTCTTCCGGCTGTACGCGCTCGACAACATTCTCAAACCGGACGCAGGCGCGGACAGGGCCAAATTGCTCAACGCCATGAGCGGCCATGTCGTGGGCAAGGGGGAGTTGATGGGAACGTATCAGAGGGAATGATGAATTATGAATGTTGAATGAAAATAACTCGGAAGCGCATTATTTGGTTTTTAATAATCACCCTGGCTCTAGCGGTGCTCATAGGGCTTTTACTGCCGAGTTGTCATACGATGTAATTTCAAATCAAGTCGCTATCAGAAAACAATGACCTCAAAACAAAAGAAAGCCCTTTGGATTATTTTTGTGATAGTCGTGACATGGGCAATAATTGATGCGTTGCTTCCCATTCAGTAACAATGAATTTCGAATTAAGAAAGCGAGGAAACAATGAATAATGGTGAAGATTGGAAATTATTCGGAATAGGGTTCATCCTCATATTAATATTTATTACCACCTTGGTGATTAGATTACATATACAAGCATTGCACATACATCCTCATAACTGAATTTCTAACTAAGACCTGCCAACTAAAGACCCTGCTTTACGATGGCATAAAAATCCTGTTTAGTATCGGTCTCTAATGAAAAAAACTGCTCTCCTTTTTGCCGGCCAGGGTGCCCAAACCGTTGGCATGGGCAAAGAACTCGCCGCTCAATTTCCCACGGCCAAAACCTGGTTCGACCGCGCCAACACCGCGCTCGGTTACGACCTGGCGTCCATCTGTTTCAATGGCCCGGAGGCGGAACTCACAAAAACCGAGAATGCGCAGCCAGGTATTTTCCTGGTGAGCTGGGTCGCTTTCGAACTTCTCAAGGAAAAATTTCCGGGCCTAAAATACGAGGCTACTGCCGGGTTGTCGCTCGGTGAATTCACGGCGTTGACTGCCGCAGGCGCGATGTCGTTTGAGGACGGCCTGCGCGTCGTGCGCCAGCGCGGGAAATTCATGCAGGAAGCGTGCGATGCCACGCGGGGCGGCATGGCGGCGGTCATTGGCCTGGACGAAGCGCCCACGCGCGAGGTCTGCACGCAGTCGGGCGTCACGCTGGCGAATTTGAATTGCCCGGGCCAAATCGTCATTTCCGGCGAAGCGGATAAAATCACACAAGCCGTTGAGCTGGCTAAAGCCAAGGGGGCGCGCAAAGCGATCGCGTTGCAAGTGGCGGGCGCCTATCACTCGCCGCTCATGGCGAGCGCACAGCCGAAACTGCAGGGCGAACTGGCCAAAATAAAAATTTCCGCGCCCGGCGTTCCGGTCATTTCCAACGTCACAGCGCAACCGCATGGCTCGGATATTTCAGCGCGGCTGGTGGACCAGGTTTGTTCCTCCGTGCTTTGGGAAAATTCGATGCGCTATTTGCTGTCGCAAGGCTTCGAGCGTTTTATCGAACTGGGCCCGGGCTCAGCCTTGAGCGGATTTATGAAGCGCATTGATAAAAATATGCAGATGCTGAATGTGGCCGATGCGGCGAGCCTTGATGCTACGATTAAGGCGCTTCAGGTTTAGCCACAGATTTCACAGATGAAACACAGATAAAATTTGTTTCTTTAAATCTGTGTCCGGTCTGTGTTCAATTTGTGGCTAAGAATAATTTATGAACCAACTTGAAAATCAGATTGCCGTTGTGACGGGCGCCGGCCGGGGGATTGGCCGCGCTATTGCCCTGAAATTTGCCCAGGCGGGCGCAAATGTGGTGTGCGTTTCCCGCACGCAGGAAAACTCAGAAAAGGTGGCTGCTGAAGTCACTGCGCTGGGCCGGAAAGCCTGGGCGCTGGCCGTGGACGTGTCGGACAGCAAAGCCGTCAAAGCCGCCACCGAGAAAATCCTCGCCGATTGCGGCAAGATCGACATCCTGGTCAATAACGCCGGGGTCACGCGCGACGGCCTGCTCATGCGCATGAGCGATGAGGATTGGGATACCGTGCTGAACACGAACCTCAAGGGCGCGTTTCATTTTACCCGGGAACTGTTCCGCGTGTTTGCCAAACAACGCGCCGGCAGGATTATTAACGTTTCATCGGTCATCGGCCTGATTGGAAATCCCGGCCAATGCAACTATGCGGCGAGCAAGGCGGGGTTGATTGGCTTTACGCAATCGGTGGCGAAGGAACTGGCCTCGCGCAGTGTTACGGTCAACGCCATTGCACCGGGCTTTATTGAAACCGACATGACTTCGGACTTAAACGAGGAATTGAAGGCACACATTTTGAAGGCGATTCCCATGGGCAAGTTCGGCGCGGCGGATGATATTGCCGAGGCCGCGTTATTTTTGGCCAGCCCCGGGGCGCGTTATATTACCGGCCAGGTGCTGACAGTGGATGGCGGGATGGTGATGTAGCTCGAATCCTCTTCATGTTCATGCCCTTGCTCGTTTTGGCAAAATTTGAGGATGAAAAAAGATTGATTCAGGGCTTGACGATTCCGCGGGCATCCCTTACAGACAAGGCACGATTATTTTATGGCAGACAAACCTATTGATACACGAGTGCGGGACATCATCGTCGAACAGCTCGGCGTGAAGCCCGATCAAGTAACGCCCGAGGCCAAATTCATTGAGGATCTTGGCGCTGATTCCCTCGATACCGTCGAGTTGATCATGGCGCTGGAAGAGGAATTTGGCATCGAAGTACCCGACGAACAGGCTGAAAAGCTCCTGACGGTCGGTGACGTGGTCAAATATATCGAAGAGCATCAAAAATAGTTGCGGCTTTCCCCGCTTCAGGGCAGTTTGATAGCTAGGCTCAAACTGCCCTTTTCATTTATGGCAAGCAATTCATCAGACCGACGTGTCGTGGTTACCGGCCTTGGCGTCGTTAGCCCCATCGGTAACGACGTAGAGACATTCTGGAAAAGCCTCATTGCCGGCCAGTGCGGCATTGATAAGATCACGTGTTTTGACGCCACCGCCTACGATACGAAGATCGCCGGGGAAGTGAAAAATTTTAACGCCGCGCCGGCTTTTCCCTCGCCCAAGGAAGTGCGGCGGGCGGACCGGTTCTCGCAATTCGGCGTCCATGCCGCGTGGCAGGCGCTCAAAGATTCAGGCCTTGATCTCTCGAAAGAAAATCGCGATGAAATCGGCGTCATTGTCGGTTCGGGCATCGGCGGCCTGGAAACGACGGCGGAACAGCACCAGATCTTGCTAAATCGCGGGCCGGGCCGGCTTTCGCCGTTCATGATTCCGATGCTCATTTCGAACATGGCTTCGGGTTTGATCTCGATTTTCTTTGAGTTGCGCGGGCCGAATTTCGCGACCTGCTCCGCCTGCGCCACCGCTAATCATGCCATCGGCGAAGCCTGGCGCGCGGTGAAAATGGGTGATGCGCACATCATGCTGGCCGGCGGCGCGGAAGCGACGGTCTCGCCCTTCGGCATCGGCGGTTTTTGCGCGATGAAAGCCATGAGCACGCGCAATGACGATCCCCAGCACGCCTCGCGGCCGTTCGATAAAGAGCGCGACGGTTTTGTCATGGGTGAAGGTTCGGGCATTCTTGTTTTGGAAGAGCTGGAACACGCGAAAAAGCGCGGCGCGAAGATTTATTGCGAAATTGTCGGCTACGGCAACACGGCGGACGCTTACCACCTGACGTCACCATCGCCGGAAGGCGAAGGCGCGGCGCGTTGCATGAGAATGGCTTTGCGCAACGGCAATTTGAATTTGGAAGACATTAATTATATCAACGCGCACGGGACTTCCACGCCGCAAGGCGATACGTGCGAAACGCAGGCCATCAAAATGGTCTTCGGGCCGCACGCCAAAAAAATTGCCGTCAGCTCCACCAAAGGCGCGACCGGCCACATGCTGGGCGCGGCGGGTTCCGTGGAGATGACCGTCTGCTCGCTGGCGCTTTTCCACGGCATCGTGCCGCCTACAATCAATTACCAGGTGCCCGATCCGGAGTGCGATTTGGATTATGTGCCCAACACGGCGCGCGAAATGAAAGTCACCGCTGTGATCAACAACTCATTCGGTTTCGGCGGACATAACGCGAGCATCGCGGCGAAGAAGTTTGAGGGGTAAGAAAGTCCGGGATAATGAGTCGATGAACTTTCTCGCGCTCATCGAATCCAAACGCGAAGGCAAAACACTCGCGCCGGGGCAGATCCAGCATTTCATTCACCGGTTTACGGCCGGGGAAATTCCCGATTACCAAATGGCCGCCATGCTCATGGCCATTTATTTTCGCGGCCTGGATGCCACCGAAACCCGCGCGCTCACCCTGGCCATGCGCGATTCGGGCGACCTTTTAAAATTTCCCAAAGATCCGCGTCTGATCGTGGACAAGCATTCCACCGGCGGCATTGGTGATAAGGTCTCGCTCCCGCTCGCGCCGCTGCTTGCCTGCCTGGGTTTCCGAGTGCCGATGATTTCCGGTCGCGGCCTGGGCATTACCGGCGGCACGCTGGACAAGCTGGATTCCATTCCCGGTTTCAAAACGCTTTTGCCGGTGGAACGCATCGTCGCCCAGGTCCAAAAAATTGGCTGCGCCATTTGCGGACAGACGCACAAGATGGTTCCGGCGGATAAAAAGATTTACGCATTGCGCGACGCCAGCGGGACGGTGCCGTCCATTCCGCTCATTGTGGCATCCATTCTTTCCAAGAAGCTCACGGAAAATCTGGATGCGATGATCCTGGACGTAAAGTTCGGCTGCGCCGCCTTCATGACGAATAAAGCGGATGCACGCAAGCTGGCCAAAGCCATGGTGACGCTCGCCAACGATTGCGGAGTCAATACGCACGCCATCCTGACCGGCATGGATGTGCCGCTGGGCCGTACGGCGGGCAATTGGCTGGAAGTAAAAGAATCCGTGGCTTGCCTGGAAAACCAGGATGACGCTGACGATTTACGCGAGCTGGTACTGGTTAGCGCGGCACATTTGCTGGTCCAAACGCGCCAGACCAAAAATTTCAGCGCGGCGAAAAGGAAGGCGGAAGAGTTCCTCAACTCCGGCGCTCCGCGCGCAAAGTTCGATGAAATGCTCCGGGCCCAGGGCGTAAATCTCAAAGAGTTTAATAAAAAACTTTCGTTCGATTCCACCGCGCCTGTCGTCTTCGAATTAAAGTCGCCACGCGATGGGTTCGTTTCGCAATGTGATGCGCGCATTATTGGCGAAGCCGTGCGCGACCTGGGAGGCGGACGCTTAACGAAGGATTCGGTTATCCAGTATGATGTGGGCGTTGACCGGATGATGAAGCCGGGCGAACGGGTCGAAAAGCATTTCCCATTGGCCCGCATCCATGCCACCTCCAAGGCTCAAGCAGAGATTGCGGTTCGCCGCATCCAGTCTGCCTATAAAATTTCTACCACCAGGCCGAAGGTGCCTTCGCTGGTTGCCGGGATTATCTTGCGGTAACCTAGTTACCGGCGGAGGAAACACCCGCCAACTGCGGTTGAGGCTGCGCCGTCCTCAGCACGTTGCCCTTCGCCAGGCGCAAATCCGCGATGCTGGTCCGGCGATTTTCACTGATGCGAGTGATGCTGTTTTTTTGACGCCATTTGCCGGGGCTGATGCCAAAGCGGCGTGTGAACATCTGGTTGAATAGGCTCAGCGATTTGTAGCCGCTCTCGAAAGCGACTTCCACGACCTTGGACTGGCTGGTGGCGAGCAGCTCGCGCGCGCGACCGAGCCGGATTTCTGCGCGCTTGTCGCAGAAGGACATGCCGGTTAACTCGCAAAAAATCCGGCTGAGGTGGCGCGGCGTGCAGCGCGTGATACGCGCCAGCTCATCAAAGCTCATCTCGGCCAATACTTCCGGCGAAACGGAAGTTAAAAAAGAGCGCAACCGTTCCCGCGCATCGCCACCTTTTTGGGGAGGCGCCGCCTGCTCCAGTTTCTTCCCGAAAATTTCCACGAACAATTGCAGCAACGTCAGCCGGAACAGCAAGCCGCTGGGATTATTGCTGACATACAGTTCCCTCATTTTTATGGCGACGGGGCTGGCCGCGGGGAAAATTTGGAACGCCAGTTCATTTTGGGCGGCTGCTTGCTTGAGAAAGTCCTGCTCGCTCAAGGTAATCAACCCGGTGAGGCGGGTGGGCGTCACGCTAAACGAATAAACCGACATTTTGTTTAACTGGCTGGCGCGAATGCGGCCCTGGCCATCGCCGAAGACCAAAAGCACTGTGCCGGTTTTTAAATCGATGCTCGAATTTGTTTGCAGCCAATAACCCATTCCCTCTTCCACCTGGATCAATGACCAGTCGGATGGCCGGGGCTGCCATTCTTTTCCCGGAGCAATGGAGGATTCCCTGATGGTGAGATGAGGTTCATAGAGATGGTCCACCGTATTCATTCGCTATTTTTAATTCACCGCCAATGTTGCCTTGCCAAGGGAAAGATAAATTATCGGCAATTTGTTACAAACTCATGGCGATTTTGAAAAAGTAATGAAACTCAAAGTTTTTCCGTTTTCCACAATCCCGTCCTGTTTCCCGGCCTTTGTTTCCGGATTGTCACAATTCTGACAGAAAGACGTAATACATTTTGCCCAGCCTTGGAAAGCTGTGGATTTTCGGAAAAGCCCTCATGTCACTACTGCCCCTGTTTTGGTTGCAGTAGTGTCGTCGCTCTTTCGGTTTCTTGCCGGATACCGAAAGCACTTTGCATTTTATTTACTATTAATCTTCTTTTTGGCTGGAGGACTGGCTGCCAGTTTTGCGGAAGGCCAGGAGCCGTCCACTAACAGTACCGTGGTAACGAACGTCGATACCTCGCCTCATTTCAATGTCTCGACCTATGTCGTTCATGACAACGGATTGTTGCCGACGAATGTTTGGGGCCCGCTGCTGGCCAAGCACACCGGCGCCAATGTCAGCCTCACGGAAATAGTCAAAGCCACGTTCGATCTCCAGGAACAATATCGTGAGCACGGAAATCCCAAAGCCAGCATCGCCATGGCCCACGAACAAATCACCAATGGCGTGGTCACCTTAAACGTTTTCCAGGCGGCCGTTCCGCAAGTGGTGGTTTCCGGTATTCGGTACAATTCGCCGACCAACGCCACCGCGCCTTTGATCGTGCCGGCGATGGCCTCCGCTCCAATTTATCAAATGACGACGAACGCCGCGCCTTCAGCGCCCGCGGTTACGTCGTTCACTGAGCCGGTGGTGCCTGCGAAACCGGCAACGGCTGCGGGGATCGCTGCCGCCCGCGCCGCGTTGGCCAAAGAAGAATTTAAATTGGATACCACGGTGCCGGACACCCGTATCCATGTTGCTTCCACTAATGCCGGTCCGCGGTTTAGCGTGGAGCACTACATCATCAAAGGCAACACCGTGCTATCGCCGCACTCCATCGCCCAGGTGCTTACCAACATTGATGGCGCCTTCGGCACCAATGTGAGCTTTGACGGGATTAAAGCGGTGGTGAGCGAACTGGGGAAGGCGTACCACGACCGGGGCTACGCGACGGTGGCGGTAGACGTGCCCCGGCAGAAAATTACTAACGCGACCGTAAAGCTCCAGGTGTTGGAAGGCCGGCTGGCGGCGATTACTGTCAGTGGCAATCACTATTTCAGTTCGAACAACGTCATGCGCGCGTTGCCCAGCCTGCACACGAACATGGTGCTTAACGTCCCGGTCTTCAACGCTGAGTTGAACCGCGCCAATGCCAATCAGGACCGGACTATCTATCCCCTCATTGGCCCCGGACCCGAACCGGGCACCAGCGACCTGAATCTCCAAGTCAAGGACCGCCTGCCGCTTCATGCGAAGATTGAACTAAACAATGAGAATACTCCCGGCTCGCCGGCCCTGCGCATCAATTCATCCGCGGTTTACGATAATCTCTGGCAAATGGAACATTCGTTCGGAGTTCAATATGGTTTCTCTCCCCAGATGATGAAGCCGGGGGACGACTGGCCTTTTTATGACCTGCCGGCCGTGGCCAACTACAGCGCGTTCTACCGTCTGCCGCTGGGTAATCCCAGCCCGATTGAAAACCAGATCACTACCAGTGCAGGCAGCTTCGGTTATAATGAAGCCACCCGAAAATTCATCCTGCCCCCTTCTACCGGGCAGCCGGACCTGACTTTTTTTGCCAGCCGCTCCACGGATGATACGGGATTGAGCACGACATTTAGCGGACTGATCACGCCGATCGGACAGAACCCTAGTATCTCCCAACAAGATGTTGAGACATCGCCGGAAGTTAATCAGGATATCGGCACCCGAATGAGCCTTCCCCTGCCGGCGACGTCTGATTTTCAGTCAACCTTGTCCATCGGCCTGGATTTCAAAACCTATGACATCAGCAATTACAAAACGAATGTCTTCACATACACGCAAACAAATTTCAATACTGGCGGGCAGCCGATTTTGCCGCCCGTTGTTAGCGTAGATTATTCTGCAATTCCGGCCACGGTCAGCAGTATTGAATATCTGCCCGTGTCGCTTCGCTACGATGGCAGTTTGAACACTGCGGCCGGAACGACGGCTTTTGGTTTAGGTTTGATGTTCAATCCATGGTTTTCCAGCAGAACCACAGTTGGCACCGGCACCAACGCCAATAGCTTTGGCGGTACCGCATCACTCGTTCAAATCACTGGTTCAGCCCAATCCACTGGTTATTGGGTAGCTCTCACTCCCAGTCTCTCCCAAACCTTTGTCTCTTCCAGCCTTTGGACGACCACTGTTCGCGCGAACGGCCAGTGGGCCAGCCAGCCTTTGATCAGCCCCGAACAATTCGGCATCGGTGGTGTCAACAGCGTGCGCGGTTATCACGAAGGCGAGGCCTTTGGCGATAACGGCTGGTTTACGTCGATCGAGGAACAAACGCCTCCGCACATTGTCGGCACAGTGTATGGCGGGCAGCCGTTGACTATTCAAGGCTCACTTTATATGGGTGGCGCGGTGGCCTATCTGGCGGATTCCCAGCCGGGACAACAGGCAAACACTAAACTTTGGGGCACCGGCTTTGGCGTGACAGCAGGCGTGGGCTCCCATTGGCAGGCGCAGTTTTTATTCTCGATTCCATTAATCAGCACGTCCGACGTGCAGCGTTATGATCCTTATTTTAATTTTGCGTTGACCGCTTCATTTTGAATTTGTCACGTGATTGTCACATGATAACAGGCTAAAAGAATGCTATTTTCACGGGCAGTGGTTGCGCAGGTGTTATGAGGTTTTATTTATTCTGTTTTTTTCGCAGGCTGTTTCTTTGGACCATGTTTTTACTAACATGGATAGCGTGTCGTTTTCAGGCCAATGCCAATCCCACGGGCGGCACGGTGTCGCAGGGCCAGGCGACGTTCAATACTTCAGGTTCGCATTTCACCATCAATCAAAGTTCGGCGAACGCAGTTATCAACTGGCAAAGCTTTAACATCGGCGCGGGTGAAACCACAACCTTCAACCAGCCCTCGGCCACTTCTATAACCTGGAACCAAATCGGTGGGGCCAGTCCGTCCCAAATTCTGGGCAATCTCAATGCCAACGGCTACGTCGTTCTCCAAAATGCCAATGGCTTTTACATGGGCGGCCAGGCGGCCATCACCGCCCGTGGCCTGGTGATGACCACGGCGGTTACTCCTAACCTCAACCTCTCCAGCAGCGGCCCCTGGTCTTTTGGTACCCCGCCGCCTGCCGCCAAAATTCAAAACTATGGGCAAATCAACATCACTGGCGGCGGCACTGCTTATTTGATCGCCGCTGACATCGTGAACGGTGGCACCATTTCGGCCCCGAATGGGCATATTGGCCTCTTCGATGGTGAAACTGTCCTGGTCTCGCTATCTCCCAATGGCCAGGGCCTCAGCGCCCAGGTGACGCTGCCCCAGGGCTCTGTGGATAATGAAGGTAATCTCACAGCCAACGGCGGAAGCGTGGTCGCCCAGGCCCAGATGGTCAATCAAAACGGAGTGATCCAGGCCAACTCGGCGCAGAATGTCAATGGGACGATTGAATTGGTTGGGGACAACGTAACCCTGGGATCCAGTTCCAGTATTATTGCCACAGGAGATTCAACGGTTAGCAGTGCTAGCGGAGGCGGGTCAGTACAAATTCAGGGTGGAACCAGTTTTTCGGACGCGAGCGGCTCAGCCATCAATGTTTCCGGTGCCAGTCAGGGTGGAAATGCAGGCCAAATCTCCATTTCAGCTCCTCAGATGGCTGCCCTGAATTCCGTCCTTAACGCTCAGGCTGCCATCGGTTATCTCAATGGCACGCTTTCTATCAATACTGCCAACATCACCCTCAATTCAGGTGGCAGCCCGGTGGCGGGGGCGCTTGCGCTGGATGTCAATGCGTTATCATCCGGGCTTTCGCAAATCAATTTGCAGGCGTCAGATGACATTACATTAACCTCAGGAGCCAAATGGCAATTGAGTACACCTATGGGAATGTCATTACAGGCTGGAAACGCCATTAACATCAACGGCATGGTTATTGCCGATGGCAGTTCTATTTCGATGACCGCGGCCGATGTGAACCAAAACGGAACAGTTCAGGCCAATTCCATCCAAAATGCGAACGGGATGATTAAACTGGATGCCAGTGACACCGTAAATTTGGGGGCAGGTTCCACAACGTCAGCGGAGGGCAATAATCAAACCATGGGTGGTGGCATCACGGTTCAAGCCGGAAACGTCATTAACAACAGCGGCACGGTCACCGCCGACGGCAGCTCTATTTCGATGACTGCGTCCGCAGTGAACCAAAATGGAACAGTTCAGGCCAATTCCATCCAGAATGTGAATGGAACGATTCACTTGAACGGCAGTAGCAGCATAGCCTTGGGTGCCAATTCAACCATTTCTGCCGCTGGTGATTCGACCGCCATCGGGGGCAGTGCGGGCGGCTCAGTTCAAATTCAAGGTGGAACCAGTTTTGCAGATACCGGCAGTTCTTCAATTAATGTATCGGGTGCCAGCCAGGGCGGAAGCGCCGGCCAAATCTCCATTTCCGCCCCGACGGTGGACCTGCATGGAATCCTGGAGGCTAATTCTGTTAAAAGCGCCGATGGAGTTGTCGCAATTGATGCCAATCAGGCTCTAACTCTGGAAGCCGGCTCCGCAATTTACGCTGATGCCGGCAGCATCACCTTGAAAGCGCCAGCAGTGGATCAGGCTGGGACTCTCCGGGCGAATTCTGTGGGAAACGCCAATGGGGTTGTTGAAATATACGCCAGCCAGAGCCTGGTTTTGGAAGGCAGTTCTACTATCAACGTCAATGGTGATTCTTCTTCCGCCACCGCCAGCCCTGGCGGATTTGTGGTCTTGAATGCGGGAAATGCCTACTCGGATACTGCTTCATCGACAATTTCCGCTTCAGGAAATGCCGCCGGTGGGCAAGGCGGCATTGTTGAAATCCTTGCCCCCACTCCAATTCAAACCACGGTTTCCGGCGCTTTCGCTTATCTCGTCAATCCTTACGATATGACCTTGTCAGGCAACGCCACCGGTACTTCTTACGATGCCAATCATAACCTGGATGCCAACTTCAACTTGAACGATTTGGCCACTTACTCGCAAATCGATTTGCAGGCATTGGACAACGTTACATTGAACTCAAATTGGCAGCTTGCTGACCGCACCGCTCCAGCTAATTTGAGCATTACTGCGAGAAATGGAATCATCCTCAGTCCGGGTTGGGGAATTGACGCGGGGCAAAATTGGACCGTCAGTCTCACTGCCAACAATGGCATTGCTGTCAACTCGGCTGCCAATCTGCAGGCCGGTGACGACATCATTTTGAACGGGATTTTACAACTGCCTGACGAAACCGCGCCCGTTACCTTTGGCCTGATCGCCGGCAATAGTATCATACTGGGCTCCGGCATTTCCGCGGGGCAAAACTGGAGCCTCAATCTCACGGCGGGTACCGGCTTTGTTCCCACGGTGGCGCAGCCTACGCCTGCTTCGGGCAATGATGGCATTTATCTCAATGGCGATGCTTTTATTCAGGGTCAAAACGGCAACATTAATCTTTGGGCAGCCAATGAAGTACAGGTGGGTTGGGCAGGCCAGGCCCAATTGCCCGGCCAGGTCAACCTCGGCATCGGTGGTATCACTACTTTCAACGGCGGGAACATTAGCGTCACGACGCAGTATGGGGACGTCAACACCGGTTCAAATCCCTATGGATTCAGTTATGAAATTGCCAGTCCCTATACGTTCACGGACGTAAGACTTGGAGGAATCAGCACCGGAGCCGGCGGCAATGTTAACATCAATGCAGGTGGCAACGTTATCAGCTACAGCCCCAGCGGGACAACCAGTAGTGATGCAGGCACCGGCGCTTTTGGAACGACGCAGCCGGGAAATGTGACGATTACCGCTGGTGGCAGCGTTTATGGCCATTACGTGCTGGCCGATGGCTTGGGTACGATTACCGCCGGCCAGGATGCCGGGGTTTCCGCTGGGAACAATTTCTTTGCCTTAAGTCTCATTAACGGCGGCTGGAGCGTGACGGCCAATGGAAATATTTATTTGCAGGAAGTACGCAACCCGAACGGGCTTTTCAACAACGTGCAACCCACTACCAGGCACCAGACGTCAACCCCATATTTATTTACGTATGGTGCTCAAGACTTCGTTAATCTAACAGCGGGGAATGGAGTCTATTTGTCTACTGAATCTTCGACCCTTCCGCGGCTAACCGTGGCACCTGTTCAGGTCATTTATCCTTCAATTTTGAATATCACCGCCGGGGCTGGCGGCGTGACCCTCGATGGCAATGTGACCCTGTTCCCTTCGCCGTATCAAAACCTGGATATCACCACCACTGATAGCGGAAGCTTTGTGGGGATAGCTGATGCCTCCGGGAACATTCCTGAATTGCTCATGTCGGACAGCTCTCAGACCGAATGGGTCACTAGCCAGAGTTTTTCCGATACTGATAACGGCAGCGTTTTGCCGAATGAACTCCTCAATCCCAATCCCGTGCTGATCGACATCTCGGGCTATCTCGGTGTCATCCCTCCGGACCCTGATCCGAACCATCCAACTCAGGCTGTCGGTGCAGGTCTCAATATCATCACGACCAAAGAGACCGATATCAGGGTAGGCCAGAGCATGATAAATTGCGGTTTTTCCGGGCAGAACCTGCAAGCCAGCGACATCACTTCCATTACCGTAGCCGGCCAGATTTTTAATTCCAGTCCTTATTCTTTTGTTTATGGCATTAGTATTCCCAGCCTGCCCGCTACGGACGTGCCCGCCGGCATTGCCAATACGTGGAGTACTCTATTGAGCCTGGCAATCGACCCAACGATCCTCAACGGGCTGACACCACCCGCAAACGTTCCTCCCTCCCAATATTTGTCCTATGTCCTGCAAAATGCCGGTTTGTTTCCGCCTGCGGCTAATGGTAAATTGGTTATTCAAACACTGGGTTTTGTTTACGACCCAGCCACCGGGCGACTCGGGTTCGCCGGCCCGATGTCCTCGTCTATCAACTCGCTGTTAACGGCTAGCTCCACCTTTACAGTCTTGCACCTGGTCAACGGACAGCCGGTGATTGACCCTGCGACTGGCAAGTTTAAGACTGATACGGTCAATTGGGTTGATTCTTCGACTATCACATCCCTCTATAATGCCAGCCAGGGGACCCCTTCACCCAGCATGGGACAGCTCGGTTACCAGATTGGCGGTCCTGGCCAATTCAATATTACCGCCGGTTCAATTTCATTAGGCAATACCTACGGCATCCTTTCCGATGGCGTGGTACAAGCGGAAGGAGGAAACCGTTATGGTAACCTGGCCTCGATTACCGCAGTGGGAGCTACGATCAATGTGTTAGTGACCGGCTCTCAGCAGATCAGCGACCCTCTCCAGCCTGCCGGGACGGATAATCCCTATGAATCTCCCCTGGACATGCTGACTTCGACCATCGCGGCGCTCGGCGGGGGGGGCGTCAATGTGACTTGTACCGGCGGCTCAATGGATCTGGGCGCTCAGGAATTGTTGAATATTCCGAGGAACGTAGGAGCGGGTATTTACACTACCGGCGGCGGCAACGTCAATATCATCGCCCAGGGTGACGTGAACATAGACGGTTCCCGGGTTGGGACTTATAATGGAGGCAATATCCTCGTTGAATCATTGGGTGGCACCGTTAACATCGGGAGTGGCAGCAGCACTGTGAATGATGTTTATGTGTCTTATGTAGACCCTGTCACCGGCCTGGCCGAGTCTTATCCTGAGGCAGCTTTTGGTAGCGGTATTATAGCTAACACCCTTGTCCCGGCGATACCGGGGGAATCTGTCTGGCCGCCAAATGTCGCTGCTCTTCCTGGAAATATTACCGTGCTGGCTCCCCGGGGCAACATTATTGCCAGCCTGAGCGGTGTGTTGCAGGTGTCGCTCAATGGCAATGTAACGGCTGGACCTACAATCACTTTGGAAGCCGGAACGCCCGCGGGTGGCGATTGGAATTCTAAAGAACCGCCGGTTTATGTCGGCAATATTAATACGGGTAAATCCGGAGTCATTGGCGGTGAGCTCATTGTGCATGCCACCGGTAACATCGATGGAGAGCTAATTTCTCGGCAGAATGCAGATATCACCGTCGGACAAAATTTCAGCGGTACGGTTCTTTCCGGCGGTCAGACCAGCCTCGACGCCGGTGGCAATGTCCAAGGCACCATTGTTGGGATCGGCTCGGTCAGCGTTACCGGTGGAAATATCACGGCGTCGGTGCTAAGCCAAAATGCCAATGTCGGAGGTGTGCAGTCCGATACCCTCGGCAGCTCCGCTTCGGCTACCAGCTCCAGCCAGTCCGCCGCGCAACAGGGCAACAGCCAATCCAAGCAACAGATTGCCGCTGACGAGACACCCCAGCAGGATAATAAGAAAAAGAAGCCCCAAATCCAAAAGGTCAGCCACGTCACCGTTATCCTTGCCAACGTAAAATAATAAAATGATGCCGTTCGCGAATAATGGAGGCTGCATGGTGTGCCGCTTAATGCGCGAGTGTGGAAATTTGTGGTAGGCTGCACCACACACGTGTGCTGCTGCGCCGCCATCCCGCCCAAAATTTTGCAGTTATTTGTTAATGGCATAATCCCGTTATTCTTTGTTTCGTTGCAGGTTGATTAAATATTGCGCCGTTCCGGGAGGCGCCAGATTGCGTTTCACAATTTCGGCAAGGCAGTTCGCCCTGTTCTTCCTCATTGGGAGATCTCATCCGGGAATAAAAAACCGCAAGTGATATGCGGGTTCGACTAAAACAAAGAAGTAGTCAAACGGCGCGTTACACTATTGTGGGATGGATTGCTTAACAAGTATCACCTTGCCACCGGCCAGCCCAGCCGTGTCGGAGGCAAATAAAAAAACTGCAAATGCCAAGCCCGCAGATGATGCACCCGAAGAAATCAGAGATCAAAAACCGATGGGTGGCTTTGTCCCTTTAGGTAATACTTCCGAAGCAGCCCAGTGGTTCATCTTTGAAAATGATTCGGCATATGATGCAAGCTGGTTCGGACATCGCCCCAAAACTGCTTCTCCACGGCGGCAAAAAACGAGGTAAGGATTGATTAGATTGCAGTAAACCAGAACAGAAATCAGAACCAAGAGAAGTAAATAGGCACTCAGATGGATGGCTTTGTGTTCTGCTGTTCTTGAGAGAACTTCCTTAATTTCCCTTCACCTGCAGACTGCCGAAGTGGCCGGCCATTCCAGGGCAAAAGCGCCTGCAATGGCCGGCCGGTCTCCGTTACGGCGAAACCAATATGAAGAACGAGTTCGTTGGGCCTACTGTGTTGGTGTAGGCAAACGTGCCGTTGCTTCCAAACGTATTCGTATAGATTGGCTTCCAGCTAATCAGCGGCGTCAATACGTTGGTCGAAGTCAAAAAGCGATATTGCACCCCGGCCGGACAGTTCGTTCCGGTGAGCACGATCTGGCCGTTCCCCGCCGTCAAAGAAATCTTCGGCGTCGGCACAGTCATGATGAAATTTGCCACATTGACAGTGCTGGATCCGCCTGGACCATAAACCGTGAGCGTCACAGTGAAGTTGCCCGTGGTGGCATAAGTATTAGTCACATTCCCGCCGGTGGTATTGGTGATGGTCGTGCCATTGCCAAAATTCCAGACCCAGTTGGTAATGCTGCCCGTCGCGGAATTGGTGAAAATAACCGTCAACGGGTTAAACCCATTGGTGGCGGACGCGGTGATGGAGCCTGCTGCCGGCGGGGTGACCGCGGACGCGCGGGTGAAAGTCATCGTGCCGCTGGGATTCAGGGTAAAATAACCCACGAAATAGCCCGGCCCATTCGTCACAGTCGTGACAGGATTCGTATAGCCCAGCGGGCATACCTGATAGAGGTCGTTCCGCTCGGCGGACGTAAAGCTGGCGGGTGTCCAGCCTTCCACGGAAGTGGATAGGGACCCACCAAAATCCCCGTTCGTCGTGGATTGCGGATCGCTAATAAAGGCGCTGAGAATGGAGGAGGAATAAGTCACCGGTTCCCGGACCAGGATGCTGTTATTGTCCGCATTGGTAATGTTAAGAAAACCGGAAATCGTACCGGCTCCCACGCCGACAGAGTTCATCAAACTCCTGGGAGTGGCTTGCGCCGCCTGCGTAGATCCGGACGGCGGTTGGGTTTGATTGTTCACGTTAGTTCGTGGAACCGTGTACCAAATCGTGTTGGCGGGGAAAGCCCCCAGGCCCGACACCCAGGGCGGCGGGTTTCTCGTGCCACTGGACGGAATCCCCGCAAAATCGGACCATTGCAGGTTATTATAATTCGTGAAGGCATCCGTCAGGGTGCTGGCGGTAAAATTGGTGATGTTGATAGTCGTTCCGGCGGACAAATTAAGAAAATTAGTGATGTTACCGAGATTAACCACCAGTTCGTAGCTGCCGGCATTGGCCCCGGTTTTACGAAACCCGCTCAATACATCTCCATACGGGTTGTAAGTGAAATTTTGCGCGCCTGCCAGTCCCGGTAAAAGAACCAACGCCAGGGTCGCCAGCTTAAGACTCAATCGATCCAATGATAAAAGCTTAGTCATAGGGGCGTAGTATAAAGAAAAAGCAAAGGCTCAACCACCACTCTACAGACATCGGCATCCGTATTTAGGACATGCTGGCCGCTTGAAGCGGCCTTTATTTTTCAGGGCATTTACGGCCCAATTCCGCATCTCCACCAACCGGTCCGCCATTGTCACGAAATTGTAACCACCCCCTGATTCCCGTAACTAAATGACGCAAAGTTGTAACTTGCCGGTTATCGCAGCGGTAATAAAATCGTGCCACGTCTTTGGGTATGAAATCGAAACAAGATAATGTCTTTGCCAGGCGCGGCTGGCTGTTCGCCTGCCTGCTGGCAGTTTGTGGCTTGACCCTCTGTGCGGCGGCGCAGGACACCAATTTTAATTTTCAAGTCGTCCAGGCGGCGGCGGACAAGGGAGACGCCAAGGCCCAATTTGATCTGTCCGCTTATTACGCGAAAAGTAATGGCCACCGCCCGGATTATACCAATGCCCTTAAATATCTCCGGCTTTCCGCCGGCCAGGGCTATGGCGATGCCGAAGTGGCGCTCGGCTATTTCTATGGTCGCGGCCTGGGCGTTCCCCGTGATGTGCCTACGGCGGTCCAGTGGTATCGCAAGGCCGCAGACCAGGGAAATGCGCTGGGAGAATACGCCATGGGCCGGTTTTATGCCACCGGCCGCGGTGTCACCAATGACATGACTCAGGCCATTCAATGGTGGGAAAAAGCCGCCGCGCAGGATCAGGTGGATGCCCAGGACGCCCTGGGTGAAGTGTTTCTTCTCCCTGGAACCGAATATGGCACCAATTATCTGAACTTTCCGGAGGCTGTTAAATGGTTGCGCAAAGCCGCCGCGCAAGGCTCGCCCGCCGCCATGAATAATCTGGGTGTGGCCTACGAGAATGGGTATGGCGTGACACGGAATTTTTCTGAGGCCGCCAAATGGTATCGCCAGGCGGCGGAACTGGGAAATGCCTCAGGCCAGGCCAATCTGGGCCAGCTTTATTTTGATGGCCGCGGTGTACCCAACGATTTTGTGCAAGCCTATAAGTGGTTTAAATTGAGCGCCAGCCAGGGGAACCCCATCGGCACCGCCGGTTATGGCAATTTCCAGACTCACGAGTTACTAACTCCCCAACAACTGGCGCAAGCGGAACAGTTGGTTCAGGACTTTCACCGGCATCCCACTAATAGCGGCGATTAAGAATTTGCCGGCCGGTTCCCGGCAAGTGCAACGCCGTTGCGCGCTGCTTTATTATTGGGAATCACCCGAGACCCAGCTTGGATGCTGCTTTAATTGATTTTCCAGGGCAGTTTGTTCCTGGGCAATCTTGTACCCCAGATACCCATCTGCTCCCAGCGCCCCTTCCAACGCGGTATCCGTGTTGGCGTCAATTTGGGCCTGGGTCGGCTGCCCCTGCTGCGGGGTATTATTCGCTCCAGGCTGGGCCTGTTGTGGACTCGATGAAATGCCTGGATTTTGTAGGTTCTGCGTCGTGTTACCGGCCTGGTCCTGGGAAGATTGAGAAGGTTGGGAAGACTGGCTTCCATTGGCCGCCATTTGTTTTTGGCCATTCATCGCAACAGAATAATTCCGCTGCACCTCGGTAATCATTTGCTTTTGCTCGTCGCTCAAATTCAATGCAGCCAGTGTAGCCGGATCCATGTCCTGCATTGAAACCTGCATCGGAATCACCGGTTGTTCGGCTGGGGAAGGCAAGGCTGTCGTAGAGGCCACTTCCTGTTCCGGGACCGGCGCTTGTCCTAGAAAATAAGCCACCATTTGGGCCTGCGCCTGCACGGACCACGGGCCTGCCACGCTCCCATCCACGTGCAATTCCTCGCGCTTCCAGTCAAAAGCCCTCTGGATGTTTCCCCGCACAATATCGTCCACCGTCGATTCCGGGCAGCCGGCCGCCCGCAGATTGGCCACAAACGTACGATAACCGTTCGTGGACATAAGCTGATCCCAATGGAACGGCGCCGCAACCGTTTGCACCACTGGCGCCGGCGCGGTTTGCGGTTCAACTGTGGTCGCGACCGCAGGAGTGCTGGGGGCAGAAACCAGGATGGTCCGGGGATGCTCCCACAGGAATACGGCTGTCCCCAGCAACGCCGCGTTCAGCAGAACGGAAATTTTTATCGTCGTCTTCATGTTATGCCGCTCGTTAACACATTCTAAATTTTACCTTAAAATGCTCAAGGTCATTCCGCTCGCTTCTCATCATCTATATAAGCCAAGACCGGCGCGGACTTAAATCCGCGCCGGCTGTGATCTGACAACTGTTGGCTCAGTCCAAATTAATGTTGGAACTGATACGGAGTCGGCCAGGAACCCTGGAGCGGATTGCCGTAATCCTGCGAGCGATAAACCTGCATCGAGGGCACCGGAATGATCGCGTTTTGGGCCGTCGTGGTGACGTTGCCACCAGGATTGACGGTCGTATTGATCTGCGTGGTCAATCCGGTCAGGATGCCGTCGCCGATTTGGGTTTGAGGAGCCACCTGGCCGGCCTGGCCGTACAGGTTTTCCTGGCCCCACCAGGTATAATTTCCGGTTTCGATCGCGGTGTCGCTCTCGTAAACGCCGTTAAACTGCAAGTACACAGCGGTACCTGAATTCGCGGCGGAACCTGTTCCACCAGCGCCGGTGTTGTCGTTCAGGAAGGCGTGTCTGGCATCAGAGATGCCCAGGTAACCCAAATACACGATGCCTTTGCCCGATCCATCGCAATTCAAGCTCTTTTGCACACCGCTGCCGCTGTCATAACCGTCGTTGCCCACCGGGTTATCCGAGACCGAGGCCGCGGGTCCGTATACGCCACTGAATGTGAGAGTACCAGGCGTGCCAGCCGGATAAGTGCCGTTGAGGGAGGTCTGGGAAACCAATTGGCTCACCGGCAGGAGCGCTGCGTTGAGCATGGTGTTGACTTTGGTGCCGGAACCGAGGTTACGGCCGATGATGCCGATGCCATCAACACTGTCAGCCGAATTTCCGGTCAGGTAGTACGCGTTCAAGGATTCACCGGCAATGAGCGCCGCAGCCAGGGCCGGCTGGGGAACATTGGTGACGCGGCCGTAGGTCGCATCCGGAGACGATTCATAACCCTTCATGGGGGTAAAGCTCACGATGCCGACGATGCCGTATTGGGTCAAAGCCGGGGACGGAGTTTGCGAAACTTTCTGGGAGGTGTCCGCCATGGTGAAGTCAGGATTCACCTGGCTGCCGGCGCCTTCGATCGATTGGATTGTGCCGGTCGTCGCATAGCCGCTGGCCGGGGTCAAATAGAGCGGGGGCTGGCCAGGGAGGGAATATTGAGTTCCGCCAGGAGCGGCATTCGGGTTTTGGGCCTGGAACAATGTTTGTTTGAGCGTGGTACCGGCTACCGCGGAGATGCCCGCTTCGGAACCAGTCCAGGAACAATTGATGATCACGTCCTGCCCGGCGAGGGGCCCGGATTTGAGCGTGCCTTCGAAAGTGATCGTGTTGGCGCTATTAGCGTTGTTGGGTGAGGGGGAAATAACGCCCGCCGCGTTTCCCGCAGGAACCGTAGCAGAGGGAGTGGCAAAGATGTCTCCCGCCGTGGTGCATGCGGTATAGAAGTTGGCGCGAGCCGCCGTCGAACCCGTGATATAAACGGTGATGGGGGCCGCTGAAGCCACGCCTGCCAGGGAGATGACTCCCAGACCTACCAGCGCGGAAGTGAATTTATTCATTTTCATACTTATTTTGTTGGTTGTTTTTGTTATTTATTTTTTCAGACTAGGCAACTTTCCGGGAGGACCGATAACGCAGAGCAAGGAGCAGCAGACCGCCGAGGGCAGAAAGGCTGTAAGTAGCGGGTTCCGGAACCGCATTGATTCCCCGGAAGGTGATCGTGTCAGCGCCGTCGTTGGCATTGATGCTGAACGTCCCGACTTCAGTCCAGGAGCCAAGGACCGGATTCCTCGAAGTGCCGGTGATGCTGGCATCCCACAAGGTCAACGTGGCCGAACCGTTGCTCAGATTAGACATAGGATTGTCAATCAAAGCCGCAACGCTGTTCGCCGCATTACCGGGCGCGGTCGGAGAAGCAGCCACTGCCGAGCTCCAGGGATCCGTAGGAATGCCGGAGCTGGATGAATAATTACCGGTGTTCACGCCGCCCAGGGCTGAAAGCGCGTTGTTGACGGTGCTGGCCGAAGTAATCGTCGGCTGTGAACCGGTGATAAAGATCGCGCCACCGGGACCTTGCAATCCGCCGACCACACCCACCGCAACGTTGTTTGCCCAGAGAGTATCCTGGGAGATAAAAGAGCTATCGAATGCGCTTTGGCTGATGCTCCAGCTTGCCGAATAAGTGGTGGTGAAATTGATGAACGAACCCAGATTAATGACATAATCATTTTGGGCCGCTGCCGGTCCCGCTGCGTCATTGAATCCAAGTCCGAGGACTCCGCCGCCTAAGGCCGGTCCCGCTTGTGCGTGCGCCATCGTGGTGCCCGCGACGCCAAGCGCCGCCAACAAGGCTGCTTTATACAAATGTGTCTTCATATGTAATATGTGTTTTTGTGTAGTCTGTAGTTACTAAATGTTCGATACCCTCTGGCCACTTTGGGTGGTTCAGAGCGCACATCCTACAATAACCGCACGGAAAAAACTTCATGTTGTAGGACGCCTTCCACCTGATTTACGACACGATAAAAATCAATATAAATATCTTATTATTAACATCTTATAAATTAAGTGTCCGAAATTAGGCCCTTGAAATGGCCCGTGTTACCAAAATGTCACGTAGGCCTAATGCTGTAGTCCCATTGGCAACTCATGATAGTCCGCTCCCTGCTGCCCATGGTCCTCCCCCCTCTCTCAAGGCCACCCATTCGTCATTGCATCGCGAATCTGATATCCCTAAATTTTCCTTGTCACCGATTTGTAACAGATGCGACATAAATCCGTCGCACGGGACGGCCAGTATTCGCAACTTATGCGTTCTAAGAGGACCAGGCGGCTCTCCACCCAGGCGTTAAAGGTTTTACTCATGGCAGTCGTGAGTGCAGCCGCACGCGTTTGGGGCCAGGACTCCACCAACGCGCCTGCCGCTGCCAAAGGCCAGGACGCGCTCCTGGATTTGTTGATCCAGAAAGGCATTCTCACCCAGCAGGAGGCGGGCAAAGTCCAGGCTGAGGCGGCAGCCATGAACACGAACATCCCGGCGCAGATGCCCTCTTCCACCTCCACCAAATGGATCGTCAGCCCGGCGATCAAAAGCATGGAATTATACGGAGATATGCGGGTCCGTTATGAATCCCGCACGGCGGAAGATCCGGGAGGAGACTCCATCAATCTCCAGCGCTTTCGTTACTCGTTGCGCGTGGGATTGCGCGGCGACATGTTCGATAATTTTTTCTACGGGTTCCGTCTGGAAACCGGTAGTAGTCCGCGTTCCCCATGGGTCACGTTTGGCACGTCAACGTCATCCAGCACCGCTTACTACTACGGGCCGTACGGCAAATCCACTGCGGGCCTCAACGTCGGGCAGCTTTATATTGGCTGGCGTCCGGCGGATTGGATGAGTGTGACCGTCGGCAAAATGCCTAACCCGCTTTTTACCTCCACTATGGTCTGGAGTGCAAACATCGAACCTGAAGGCGCGGCCGAACAGTTCAAGTATACTGTGGGCCAGGCGGATTTCTTCGCCAATTTCGTACAGTTTCTTTATGCGGATGAGAATACCGCGCCTACGACCTCGTTTATCGGGCTGCCAGACACCAGCAAAGGCGTTTTCCAGATCGCCTGGGAGGCCGGCCTTGATTACCACATCACTCCCAAACTTTCTGCCAAGGTTGCCAGCACGATTTATTCTTACTACGGACTGAGTCGGAGCACGGCCACTTCGGGAACCGCGACTTCGCCCTATTACGGGGATCCTTATATTGGCGAAGGCGCTTATGGCGGCCCCAATTCACAATCTACCGCCACGCCCGGTTATATCACCTCCGTCTATGGTTACAGCGGATTCGGGAACGGCAGTACGTTGCCGGGCTATGAAAGCGTCAATTACCCAAATAACCAGGTGGGGCTTAATGATCTGCTGGTGCTGGAAATACCTTTTCAAGTGAATTACAAATTCAAAGGGATGGATGCCCACCTCTTTGGAGATTACGCGTACAACCTGGATGGTGCTCAACGCGCCGAGGCCGCGGCGCAGGGCTATGCCGCTTATCTGGCCACCCTGCAGCCTCCCGTCATCCAGGGTTTTTCTGCTCAAACACGCGATGTGCACGCATATCAGGTTGGAGTAGGCATCGGGAGTGACGATGTCGAGTACGGCCCTTCGCAAGGTTTGGTTTATGGGACCGGTTCACCCAAACACGCCTGGGAAGTCAGGACTTACTGGCAACACATCGAACAGTATTCGCTGGATCCTAACCTGCTCGATTTAGATTTTTTCAACGGGCTTGAAAACCTGCAGGGCATTTATGTGGCGGCGTCCTATGCGTTTACCGGCAATGTCATCGGCACATTCCGTTACGGCCACGCCAGCCGCATCAATGATCAACTGGGCACCGGTGGCAGCAGCGGCGACATCCCCCAAATTAATCCCGTCAATAATTACGACATCTATCAGGCGGATTTGACGGTGCGGTTCTAATTGGCCCGCCGCGGTTATTCCGTCATCAGGCCTACTTTGGTGATGTCCAGTTGCTGAAGAATATCCAGCACGTTGACCATGTGCTGATAGTCCACGTCGTCCGCGCCCTTCAACACCACGCTCGGATCGGGATCCGTTGCCTTCACGTCCTCCAATTTTGTCCGCAGGTCAGTCATCGTCACGTATTCGCCGTTTAAAAAAGTGTCCCCGTTGGGATTGACCATGATGTTATTGACCTTCGGCTTGTCTTTGCTCTTGTTCGGATTTCCGGAGGGCAAATTCATCTCCAGGTTATTCATCATCTGCGGCGTGGTGATGATGAAAATGACCAACAACACAAACACCAGGTCCAGCAATGGCGTGATGTTCAGTTCATTCAACGAACTATGATGGCTTTGGGAGGTTTTTTTCATTGAAGGACATCATCAGCTTGTTCCTGCACATCAAAACGAATCGTTATACTCGGTGGAAAATTGGTCGGCGGCGGGCGGTCCAGGCTCTTCACCGCGGCAATCGCCTTGCGCACCGAGTCATCCCAAACCGTGTTGCCCGAACCTTTTTCCCATTGCGGATTGGAAATTTCTCCGTCCCGGTTCACCGACACCTGCACTTCCGCCACGTAGGCGCTGTCGTTCATGTTGTCCGGGCGCGCCCATTTTGAGCGAAACGCATATTCCAGCGCGCCCTTGTAGATCTGCACCGGATCAGAACTGGTATCCACAGCTTTGCCGCCGTCAAAATCGAATGCCGGCAATTCCTGTGCGGGCGGCGCCGTCACCGGCGGCGCGGCGGTCGGCGCTTTGGCTTCTTCCACGGGTTTGGGTGCTATCTTCGGCTGCTCCGTCACTTTCGGAGGTTCCACCCTGGGCGGCGGCGGTGGCGGTTTGGGTTTCGGCGGCTCTTTGATCAATTGCACCGAAATTTTTTGCAGTTGATGGCCCAGGATGCCCGACCGCGCGGCAAAATATAAAAGCACTGCCAGCAATACCGCGTGAAAAACAAACGATATCAGCAAATTCACCCTCGATGAATTTTTCTTCTTGCGCGGCTGGGATTGCGGCTGCATGGCC
>DATJXK010000301.1:0-8564 GCA_035500235.1 Pseudomonadales bacterium
TTCGACGAAATTCGTCCCGATAAATCCGTATGGGCTGTCGTTGGTAGAAAGATAAATCGGTATTACTGGCAGCACCGGCGGCGATCCGATATTCGAGACCGTTTCAAAAATGACGTTAAAGGCATTTGACGGTACAAAGAAGTTGAAGGGTGCTACACTCACTGAATTCGTTGGCACAAAATCGGGAAACACACTGATGTTATCTACGATGGGGTTGTAATAACCGGATGTATTCCAATTTGCTGACCGGCAGGAAACCACGAATGTTCCCGGAGCAACCACGTCCGGCTTGTAACGCCCGAAGGTGCCCTCCGTCCCGACACCGACGTTGCCAATGCTGGAAAAGCCGGGGACCGCATTCGAGTCAATTGTTTCGGACAGCCATGGCTGCGATACCGTACCGTCGGCGTTAGTGACCTGGTTGGTAATACTGCGCAACTCTTCCAGTGCGCCCACGGTCATGACGTCCTTGGCTGTGGCGGGCGAATTAATCGTGTCCGGAATTCCGCCACTGCCTTCGTTCCCCGCGGAAAACACATAGAGCACCGGCTGCGAACCCGTAACAAAGGGAAGGGAATCGCGCGTGGCCGCGTCATAACTCGCCGCTTCGAGGTCGTAGTCAAAGTCGCCTACAAAATTCCAGCTGTTATTGGAAATTAACGCACCGTTCGTAGCCGCCGTTTGCTGTAAGGTCGGGTCATCGTCCTGGAAATTCATCGCAAACATATTCGCCAGCGGCGCTTTTCCGCGGAACTGACCGTTGGTGCCCGGCATGACGGAACCGGATGCATTCGTTACCGTTAACGATTCTGTTCCATCACCGCCAATAATCCCCGCTACATGCGTGCCGTGACCATCGGTATCGATACCTTCGAAGGGATTATTGTAAAAAACGCGTAATGTCCCGCTGCCACTAAAATCAGGATGGTTCGTATCAATGCCTGAATCGTTCACTTCCACCATGATATTTGAACCGGTAAGACTAAAATAATTGCTCTGTGTAATGCTATCCGGAGATATACCCAACATGGGGCGCGCAAGGTCGTTGGCAACGTGGCGGCGATAATACGGCTCGACTATGTGGATGCCCGGCAAATCAGCGACCGCCGTCCAATTGGCTGGAGGCGAGACAGTTACAACCGGATAACCCGCCGCTGAATTTTCCTCAGACTGGACAACCCCGCCCAGCTTCTGAATTTGTTGGATGGTGTCCTGGGCGGTATCGGGAAAGAGCGCGAGACTTATTTGCTTACCCTGCGGAAATGGCTGATCAGCCATCGCCAGGAGCGTCGCCTGCACTTTATAATATGGCTCATAGGCAATGACTGCCTGCACGAGCGTATTGGCCATCAACTCGCTGGCCACAGCTTCCGTAGCACGCACGAGATAAGCATTATTGGGAATATAGGAAATAACTGTGGCACCTTCAGAAGCCAACAGGGATTTAAATGCCGGATTGATCGTCCCGCGTGCCTGAACAATATACGCGCCCGGGTCGCCTTGGGACTGCAAATTCTTCGGGATGATCAGGTCAAATTTCTTGCTGGTGTCGATAAAGGCATTTTCGAGCAAAATCGCGTGCGGATCATGAACGAGTTGGCCGATGGGTTTGTCTGTATTATGTAAGCGCCATGCAAACCGATTGGTTTTGGCTGAGGCAGTAGCGGCCTTGATGGCGCTAGTGGAAGCAGAATGACTGGCCGAAGATTGCGGCACCGCAAGGGAGGAGTTTTGAGCTTGAGAAAGGGAATTACTATGACGATTTCCTTTATAAGACAAAAGAAAAATGACAGCCGCTGCTAAGAGCAACAGGACAATACACCATGTCAGCAGACTCCGTTTCATTCGATAGTCGTGATAGTCGTGGTCATTATTACACAGCCATTTTCAAAAAGCTAGATGTAAATACAAAATAAATACAAAAAGTCGTTTAATGCCTTTAAAATAGCATTTTGTAGTGTTTTTAATTACAAGACATCCTTTGCAATTAGGAACGCGCAATTAGGGTTACTGTGGATGTAGCGCATTGTCAAATGGCGGCCAATATACCGGTGGAAAATAGAAAAAATAAAGAAAAAATAGCGGCCTTGATGACTAGTCCAAGCTCCTATTTTCGGTGATACATAAATACCTGGGCAACACGTAACACGATTGGGGACAAGTCGCCCTGACCGATCTGTTGGGGTTCTGAAGCGCGTCTTTATCACTTTTGCTTCACGGTGTTGACATTTGTTTCTGTTTCTCTACCGTGCCTGATCTAACAAACGCTTAATCAAATTTTTTATGGCTGCAAAAACCGCTGAAAAATCTCCCGAAAAATCCGTTGAAAAAGTTGCTGATAACAAGGCTTCTGCGACTCGCGCGCGCGAGCTGGAAGCTGCGATTTCCACCATTACCAAAAGCTATGGCGATGGGGCCATCATGCGGCTCGGCGAAGCTCATGCCCTGAAAAAAATCGAAGTGATTCCCACTGGTGCGCTGGCTGTTGATTTGGCGCTTGGCGTTGGCGGTGTCCCGCGCGGGCGCGTGGTGGAAATTTTCGGGCCGGAATCTTCCGGCAAAACCACGCTCATGCTCCATGTCATTGCCAATGCGCAAAAGGCCGGCGGCCTGGCGGCATTCATTGATGCCGAGCACGCCCTGGACCCGGCTTACGCCAAAAAACTGGGCGTGAACCTGGACGACCTGCTTGTCTCCCAGCCGGACTCCGGCGAAGAAGCACTAACGATTTGCGAGACGCTCGCGCGTTCCAACGCGCTGGACGTGATCGTGATTGACTCGGTAGCCGCGCTGGTACCCAAGGCGGAATTGGAAGGTGAAATGGGCATGCACACGATGGGCATGCAGGCGCGCTTGATGTCCCAGGCTCTGCGCAAGCTGACAGCTATTTTGAATAAGTCCAAAACGACCTGTATTTTCACCAACCAATTGCGCGAAAAAGTGGGCGTCATGTTCGGCAACCCGGAAACTACACCTGGTGGCAAGGCGTTGAAATTTTATGCGAGCGTGCGGATTGATATCCGGCGCAAAGACACCTTGAAAGATGCGGCGGGCAATGCCGTCGGTAATCACGTGAAGGTCAAAATTGTTAAAAACAAAGTTGCCCCGCCGTTTGCCGAAGCTGAATTCGATATTATCTATAACCACGGCATTAACAAGGAAGGCAGCATTTTGGACATGGGCATCCAAAACGGCGTGGTGGACAAAAAAGGCGCGTGGCTGCAATTCGAAGGTGAATTGATCGGACAGGGGAAAGAAGCGGCGCAAAAAGCCCTGGAAGAAAAACCCGCCCTGGCAAAGAAAATCATCGACGCCATCCTGGCCAAACGCGCCACGCCGGTGGTTGCGGATGAAAAATGAGCCAATTTTCATATACGACTGGTTTAAAAAGCCCGGGGCGGCAAATATATTTGTCCCATCTTTTGGTCGTCCTCTTTTTTGTTATTTCCGCAGTCAATCTGGCTGCGGCGACCGATACCAACCCGCCGCCCCGCCTGACCATAGAATTGCGCGACGGCTCGCGCATCGTCGGGACGAGCGCCGAAAAGTTTTTTGAATTCCACTCGGCACTGCTCGGAGACCTGAAGCTCGAAGTAAAAAATATCCGCTCCGTGGAATGTATTTCGAGCAATATCACCAAGGTCACCACGATCAACGGCGACAGCTTCTCCGTTTCGTTTATTGATGCAAAGCTGCCGGTCAAAACCAGCTTCGGCAAGGTCGAGCTGGCGACCGGCTCCATTCACAGGCTCATGGTATTGGCTCAGGGCGGTTCCGTTCCGTCTCCGCCGGGATTGGTTGGGTTTTGGTCAGGCGAAGGTGAAGGAAAAGATTCCGTTGCCGGAAATGACGCAACTCTAACGGATGTGACTTTCGTTGATGGAATAAACGGCCCCGCATTTTCATTTAACGGCACAAGTTCGATGATGAAAATACCGGCGAGCCAAGCCACCGATCTTGGTGCTGACGGAGGTTTCACTATAATGGCCTGGATCAAGCCATCGGACGTGGAAGGTTTGCATCCGATTTTTCAATGGCTGCAGAATGACACTTGGGATGACGATGCCCTGTCTCTATGGATGGGAGTGCGGCCGGAGCAAAATGGAGTCCTGCGCGCATTTTTTGTCGATGGAGAAGCAAACGCCTTCGTCGCTTCACAACAAGGCGTTCTGGTACCTGGCATTTTCCAGCACATCGCATTTACCTTTGATAAAGCAACGGGCGTCGCCACGCTTTATGTCAACGGCGTGATCGTGGCCCAGCGCTCAATGATTGCTGGAGCTTCGGCCCATACCAAAGGCGACCTTTGGGTAAGCTGGCGCGATGTTCGTCCCGGTAACTGGTCCACCGGCCGCATGTATTCGGGTTTGATTGACGATATCGCCCTCTACAATCGCGCCCTTTCCGCTGCAGAAATTCAGTCAGTTTGCACAGAGGAATGCAATGGGGAACCACTTAATCTGCCGGCACCTTCAACGGGCTGGTGGGATTTAATGCGATAAAAAAACAGGCGGCAGGAACTTTCCCGCCGCCCGTTTCTCTTAAACTTCTTAGAACCGTTAGACTGTTTCCTTAAGGATGGTCAGGAATTGTTTCATGGCCGGTGAAAGAACTTTGTTCCTCTTGTAAATGGCTGCCAGCGGACGGAAAAAGTCGCCGTCCTCAATCGGCACGGCCACCAGCGTCTGTTTGGAAATCTCCTGCTGGACGGTGCCGATGGGAACGATCGAAATGCCCGCGTCAATTTCCACCGCGCGCTTGACCGTTTCCACGTTATCAAACTCCATCACGTGTTTCACTTCCACACCGTATTCTTTCAAAATCTTGTCCAAGGCTTTGCGCGTGGGGATGTCGGGTTCAAAACCGATGATTTTCTGCCCCGCAAGCGACTTCAACTTCACGTCTTTCAGTTTCGCAAACGGATGGGTGGGATGGCAGATGAGCGTAAGCGGCTCTTTGCGAAGCGGAACGATTTCCAGCTTCGGTTCCTTGGTCGGATAGGCCACCAGGCCGATGTCCACAACATTACTCAAGACATCTTCATACACCTGGTTGGCGCGGCGGTATTCCACGTGGACATTCACCGTGGGATAGCTCTTCATAAACCGCTTGATATAAGGCGGTAAGTCGTGGAGACCGATGGAATAAATCGTCGCGACACGAATCGTGCCGGAAATAATATCTTTCAATTCCTGCAGCTTGCTCCCGAGCGATTCGTATGATTGGATGATTTGTTTGCTATAATCGTACAACGTCTGCCCTTCGCGCGTGAGGCGGAATTTCTTTTTGCTCCTCTCAATCAACAGCGATTTAAACGTACGTTCAAGGGCGCTAATCTGTTGGCTAACAGCAGATTGGGTAACTCCATTTATTTGGGCAGCTTTGGTAAAACTTTCGGTTTCGGCCAGATCACAGAATACTTTTAAACTTTCAATTTGCATATCACTATTGAGACATACTACATCATATTTGTGAATTGTCAGCCAATAGATGCATTAATTTTTATAAAAATTAATTTATTGGCGGCAAATAACCTGCGAAGAAATCCGTCACCTCTCTGTTAAAAAATTTTTAGCGTCGTAGTTTTTTCTTCAATTTTTTCCCAACGCAGCGCGCACTTTGGCCAGCAGATCGCGGCTCGTGAAAGGCTTTTGGAGATACGTCAGACCCACCTGCTGGTCAGGGGAAACCATCGTGCCGCTCATGCAGAGAATTTTAAGTTGCGGCTGGAGCTGCCGCGCGCGCTCAATGAGTTCGCGGCCACCCATCGCCGGCATGACCAAATCGGTAATCAACAAATCCACTTTCAGGTCTTCACGCGCCAGCAACGTCAGCGCCTTCTGTCCGTTGTTGATCGTGAAAATTTTGTAGCCGTATTCCGAAAGGATGGTTTCAGACATCGTCAAAATAATCCCCTCGTCATCCACCACCAGGATTGACTCCGTGCCGTGCAAGTTGGTATCCGAAGCCGTGCTCTGGCTGATCAATTGTTTCTCCGCAGGCAAATAAATTCGCACCGAAGCGCCTTTGCCCGGCTCGCTGGAAAGCGTCACCCCGCCGCCGTGGTTGCTAATAATGCCATAGACCAGCGCCAGCCCAAGGCCGCGATGTGGTGGTTTCTTAGTCGTAAAAAAGGGCTCAAACACACGCGGCAAATTAACCGCCTCCACTCCCGCGCCATTATCTGAAATTTCCACGGACACATAATCGCCCGCGTTTAACTTTATGTTCCGGTCCTGCGCTGCCGTGGTCAATTCCACATTGCGTGTTTGCACCACCACCTGCCCCCTGCCGTTAACGGCATCGACCGCGTTCTCCAGGACCTTGGTCAGCGCCTGCTGGATTTTTGCCTCCTCAAACCGGGACGTGAACAACTCTTTTTCCAGGTTGAGGTTCCACGTGACTTTTGCGCCTTCGTTGTTTTTGAAAAATTCCACGCAACGGGCGAGCACTTCATTTAAATTTCCCGGCGGCACACGCTGGGATTGTTTCTCCTGCTGGCTGAAGACACCCAGCTCGTTGGAAATTTCTGCGGCACGTGCCGCGGACTTTTCCACTTCCATCAGGGAATGCCGCCACGGATGCCCTGACTCGGCCTTGCCAAGAAGCAGGGATGTGTGGCCGAGAATGCTGGTGAGCGCGTTATTGAAATCCAGGGAAACCGTCCGCGCCAGTTGCAGGGCACAATCGAGCTTTTGCTTGGTCAAAAGAGTAGCCGCCGCGTCAATGACAGGATCTTTTTCACCGGAACCCGGAGCCGGACTCGCCGCCGCAGCTGAACTGGCAGCAGCAGCCGGTGCTGGCGCCGCCGTTCCGTTCGTTGGAAGCAGTTGCAAAACGAACCATTTCTTCCCGTCCTTGGTGAACGTGCAAATCGTCGTCGAAAAATCCGTTACGGGGCCGGCTGCCGTCCGAAACTTCAGGTATGCCGTGGCAAAAGGCTTTTGTTCCCAACGCGCAAAAAATTGCTCCACTGTTTCCCCATCCTTGGGCCAAACCGACGTCAGTGGCGGCGACGCCGCGCTCAGGACCTGGCCAAAGACCGTCAGCGCCGAAGCGTTTGCGCGCACGACGATTCCCCGCGGATCCACCAGCAAGGCCGGCCATGCCGCGCTTTCCAAACCAAAAACAATTTCCGAACTCACAAAAAATCAGGCTACCCGTTTTATCCTAAATTTCAAGAGACACGCGGAAAAGATACACCCGAAAGGGGGCTTTTTCCCAATAACCATCCGAACTTGAGCAGTATATATGCCGAATGAGCTTGCCCGAAAGGCCGGTAATGCTGACAATAAAGCGCATACTGGATGGAGAGATGGCAGAGTGGTTTAACGCGCACGCCTGGAAAGCGTGAATAGCCAAAAGCTATCGGGGGTTCGAATCCCCCTCTCTCCGCCAGCTTATTTGCGTAATCTCCGACGCCGCACGCCCTTCCCGCAACAATTGCCCCATCACGCGCATCGGCTGGTCTATGTGATTGAAGAATTTCTTGTAGGCCGGGCAAAGATAATTCAACCCCTCCTCGCCCTCCGGCGTTTTCATGAAGCGATGCTTCGGGCATTCGCCGTTGCAGGCAAAACGCACTTCGCATTCACGGCAATAGCGCGGGAGCAAATCGGATTTATCATTACCAAACTTCAACTGTTGCGGCGAACCGGCCATCTCGCCGAGGCTCTGGTTCATCAAATTGCCGAGGTGATATTTGGGATAAACATAATGGTCGCAGCTATAGAGGTCGCCATTGTGCTCCAACGCCAGTGCCGCGCCGCACTTTTCCGCAAACACACACAGCGATGAGCCGAGCCCCATCCAATTTCCGAGCGCCACGTCAAAAAGTTGGACAAAAATTTTCCCGACGTCCCGCCGTACCCATTCATCAAAAATCGTGCATAAAAAATCCCCATACACTTCTGCCTGCACACTCCACGCGGTCACTGGTGATTCCGGATTGCCCGCACTGCCCAAGTCAGGCGGTTCCGCGAACTCCAGCCCCGTCTCATTCGCTGACGCCTTCCGTTCCACCAGCGGGATGAATTGCAAAAACTCGCTGCCGATGCTTTTCAGAAAGCGATACATCTCAAGTGGCTGTTTCGAATTGGCATCGTTCACCACCGTGAGCGTGTTGAAATCCACGCGATGTTTCTTGAGCAATTCCAGGCCGTGCATCACCCGGTCAAACGTCGGCTTCTGACCTTTGTCCACGCGATACCGGTCATGCAGCTCGCGCGGGCCGTCAATAGAAAGGCCAATGAGAAATTTCTCCGCCGCCAGGAACCGGCACCATTCATCGTCCAGCAGCGTGCCATTCGTCTGCAATGCGTTAGAAATAATTTTGTCTCCGGCGAACTTTTTTTGCAGTGCGACTGCTTTGCGAAAGAAATCTACGCCCAGCAATGTCGGCTCGCCTCCCTGCCAGGCGAAGAAAACCTCAGGCCCGGGCTGCGCAGATATATATTGGCGCACATACTCTGCCAGCACCTCATCGCTCATGCGCCATTGCCGCTCGCCTGGATACAGCTTCTCTTTTTCCAGATAGAAACAATATTTGCAATCCAGATTGCAAA
>DATJXK010000302.1:0-16510 GCA_035500235.1 Pseudomonadales bacterium
GATCACGTCATCATCAATACCTCGACGCCGTCGCTGAAAAACGATTGCAAAGTCGCCGAGGCCATCAAAAAGCAGAAGCCGGACACCAAAATCGGTTTCATCGGCGCGCACACCATGGTGCTGCCGACGGAGACGTTGAAAGCATCCCCGGCCATTGATTGGGTCGGCCGCAAAGAATTTGATTATACCTGCAAAGAAGTCGCCGAGGGCCGTCCGTTCGATAAAATCGCCGGGCTTTCCTTCAAAAACCAGGACGGGAAAATCATCCATAATCCCGAGCGCGAAATGATCCAGGACATGGATGCGCTGCCATGGGTGGCGGACGTTTACCAGCGGGACCTGAAGATTGAGAATTATTTCATCGGCTACCTCCTGCACCCGTACGTCAGCCTGTACACGGGACGCGGCTGCCCGGCGCAATGCAGCTTCTGTCTCTGGCCGCAAACTATTGGCGGCCACAAGTACCGCGTACGTTCGCCGCAAAATGTGGCCGACGAAATGGCTTACATGAAGAAACTGTTCCCGCAAGTGCGCGAATTTTTCTTCGATGACGATACCTTTACCGCGAACTTGCCGCGCGCCCGCGAAATTGCCAAAAAGCTCGGCCCGTTAGGGCTGACGTGGAGCTGCAACAGCCGCGCGAATTTGGATTACGACACCATCAAGAGTTTCAAAGACAACGGCCTTCGCTTGTTCCTCGTCGGTTACGAAAGCGGCAATGACGATACACTCAAGCGCATTAAAAAAGGTGTCACGACCGACGAGATGCGGGCGTTCACTAAATCCTGCCACAAGGCTGGCGTGGTTGTTCACGGCACGTTTATCCTCGGCTTGCCGGTCGAGACTAAAGAGACGATTGAGCAAACGATTAATTTTGCGAAGGAGCTGGATGTGTTCAGCCTCCAGGTTTCCCTCGCCGCGCCGTATCCCGGCACGGAGCTTTACGAGCAGGCCAAACTCAACGGCTGGTTTGTGAAAAAGGACAAGACGGATTTGGTGGAGGGCGATGGTTTCCAGCAAAGCACGCTCGCATATCCCGAGGCCTCCAAGGAAGAAATCTTCGAAGCGGTGGACCGTTTCTATCGCACGTACTACCTGCGCCCGAAACCGATTCTGCGCATCATCAAGACGATGCTCGAGGACGAAGACATCCTGGTGCGCCGCTGCCGCGAAGGCTTTGAATTCTTCAAGAGCCTGCGCCAGCGCAAAGCGGACTTGGCCGCCGCACAGGCAGTAGCTGCGTAAGCCAATCAGCCCTCGACGCCTTTCAGGTAAGCCAGAATTAATTCCGGCAAATCGTCGCTATAGCCGCCTTCCAGCAGGCTGAAGAACGGGATTTTCATCTTGCGTAATTCCTGTCCCAACCAGAAAAAATCCTCGGCGGTCAGAGTTCCCTGCGCCAGCGGATCATGCTCATAAGCGTCAAAGCCCGCAGAAACTGCCACCAGCTTTGGCGAAAACTTTTTCAGATCATCCAATGCGCGAGCAAGGGTGGCGCGCCACGTTTCGCGCGGCGTAGATGGAAAAACCGGATAGTTGAAACAATTGTTCCCGACGTTCTTTTGGCCGGTGTCGGGATAGCACGGAAACTGGTGAACTGAATAAAATGCCGCGCCCGGATGGTTGAGCAAAATATCTTCCGTCCCATTGCCATGGTGCACGTCAAAGTCAAAAACCGCGACGCGTTCCGTGCCCGTCGCAAGCGCTTCCAGCGCGGCTATGGCAATATTGTTCAGGTAACAAAACCCCATTTGGGTTTTGCGGGTGGCATGATGGCCCGGCGGGCGCATCAGGCTAAAGGCATGGTCACCGTTACGGGCCAGGTTCATGGCGTCCAGCGCCGCCGCGGCGGAACTGCGGGCATAACCGGCAATGCCCTCATAGTACGGCGTGTCCCCGTCAAAATCGTACGGCTCCTGTAATCGCGCGAGCATTTCAGGCGTGTGGGCGCGAAGGATTTGTTTGTCAGAAACGTTCGTTGGCGCGAGCCACTGGACAGGTAGTTCCTTTTCTGCCTTTAACCGCGCTACCGTGGCTGTGATCCGCGCGGGCCGTTCCGGATGGCCGGGACTCGAATAGTTGGCGCATTTCTCATCCGTGATGATTTTCACGATGCCAATTTAAGCACAGATGCGCGGAGGAACACGGATTATTTGGGAAAAACAGACTGAAATTTTTAAAAGGGAACCCTACAGGCAAAAAACCATCTTACTACCGCAAGGCAGAAAACCAGCAGCGGCGGGAACCGCAATTATTGGGCGACACTGAACAAAATCAACCGGACCATCGTTACCACACACAAAGCAATTGCGATCACCACGGTACAGCCGAGAATGTCCAATTCAGCCTTGAGTTTATGATTGATGGGCGCAATAGTGTTCAGCAAATGATAGACGCCGCTACGTTTGACAATGCTAGAGGGCATAGCAGGAACTTTCTGAGCAAACATCGTGCCAGTAGCTACTTTTGTCAAATCTGCGCCTTCGCTTGATTAATTCATGGCCCATTTCCCCTTAATCCTGATAACCCCCAGCAGCGAGAAAAAAGGTGTCGAATTTCAGGACACATCCAGCAGCCTGTCCTTCCGTTACGAAGAAGCCATTTTGCGGGCAGGCGGACTCCCGGTAGTCGCGCCCATGACCACAGACCGTGACGTCCTGGCAGAAGCAGTCCGGCGCGCGGATGGCATATTGCTTACTGGCGGCGATGACATTAACCCGGATCTTTACGTTAAAAAACTGCCCCGCAAAGTTCGCCAGACCGTGATGATGCCGCCGGACGGCGGCGCGCGCGATTTGCGGGAACTGATTTTGATCGATGAAATTTTTGAGCAGCGCAAGCCGCTGCTGGCCATCTGTCGCGGCTTCCAAATGGTGAACGTCGCTTTCGGACGCGAAATGGTCGTGGACATCCCCAGCCAGGTGCCCGATGCGTTAAATCACGCCGGTCGGGACAAGGCAGGCGAAGCATTAACACATGAAGTTCCGTTGACACCGGGTTCATTGCTGTCCAAAATTACAGGCAAACGAACCTTGCGCGTGAACAGTTCGCATCATCAGGGCCTATTGGAGCCCGCCGAGCCATTCACCGCCGTTGCGCGAACGGCGGATGGAATTGTCGAAGCAATGGAACTGAAGCCGGGGATGCCAAACGGGACGCCGTCACTGCCCTTTTTCCTGGGCGTGCAGTTTCATCCCGAACGGCTGGTGAGGAAGCATGCGGAGCACCAGGCCATCTTTTCCCGGTTTGTCGAGGCTTGTGCGCGAAACGGCAGCGGGACCCGGGCCAAAACACAGGCGCGCGCCAAAAGAATCCGTTTACAGAAGTAAAATAATGAAATCGAAAATTCTTGTCGTGGACGACGAAAACGACTTGCGCCAATTGCTGGTCGCGGTGCTGGGCGAATATTATGACGTGACGCAGGCCGCCAGCGGCGCGGCGTTGCGGAAGCTCTTCCCCATGGACCCGCCGGACGTCGTGCTGTTGGACGTGAAATTGCCGGACGCCGACGGCCTGGATTTGCTCACGCAAGTCAAAAAACGCTGGACGGACACCGAAGTGATTTTGTTGAGCGGTTACGGCACCATGAGCATGGCCATCGAAGCCGGACGCCGCGGCGCCTATACCTTCCTGACCAAGCCGTTCGAGAATGAAAAGCTGCTGGCGGACGTCAAATGCGCCATCGATCGTAAAGAGCAGAGCGCGGAAAACCTGACCCTCCGTCGCGCGCTCGAAACCATGAGCGGCACGCCCTCGCCCATTTTCCGCAGCCCGGCCATGCAGGAAGTCATCCGCACGGTCGAACGCGTGGCCCCCAACGACGTCACGGTTTTAATCACGGGCGAAAGTGGCGCCGGCAAGGAAGTCATCGCCGATTTGCTGCACAGCTACAGCCCCCGCAGCAAAAATAAAATCATCAAAATCAATTGCGCCGCGCTGCCGCGCGAATTGATCGAAAGCGAATTGTTCGGCTCCGTCAAAGGCGCGTTCACCGGCGCGCACTCGGATCGCGAAGGTCTTTTCCGCCAGGCCGAAGGCGGCACGCTGTTCCTCGATGAAATTTCCGAAATGCCCGTGGACACGCAGAGCAAACTGCTCCGCGTGCTGCAGGACCAGGAAGTCCGCCCGGTCGGCGGCAAGGCGACGTACAAGACCAATTGCCGCATCGTGGCCGCCACCAATCGCAAGCCCGATATCGCCATCAAAGATGGCAAGCTCCGCGAAGATTTGTTTTATCGCATCAGCGCGATTTCCGTGCACCTGCCTCCGTTGCGCGAACGGCAGGACGATATCATGGCGCTCGCTGGCGTTTTCCTGAAGCGTTTCGCCGCGCAGGCGAACCGCGACATTCGCGGCTTCACGCAACCGGCCATTGACCGGCTTACGGATTTCGATTGGCCGGGAAATGTCCGCCAGTTGCAAAACGAAATCCAGCGCGCCGTTCTCCTGTGCGAAGGCACTGAGATTGACGCCGCGGATTTGTCCATCACGACGAACAAGCCCATCGAACATTCCGAGGAAACGGACACCGGTTACACGCTGCTCGAAAGTGTCGAGCGCAACGTCATCGTCCAGACGCTCAAAACCGTGGCCGGCAACAAGCTCGAAGCCGCCAAACGCCTCGGTATCGGCCGCCAGACGCTCTACAATAAGCTCAAGGCCTACGGCATCGAAGTGTAAGAGGGAGGCGCATGTTCCAGAATACCATCCGCCGCATGCCGCGCCCGTGCGATGTCCCGGGCATGTCCACGCAGGAATTGCGGGAAACTTTTCTCATCGAGGGCATTTTCTCTCCCGGCCAGATCACCGGCACGTTTACCGACCTCGACCGCCTGGTCGCCGGCGGTGCGATGCCCACGGACAAACCGATTGAGCTGCCGAACCACAAGGAAACCGGCCGCGCGTTTTTTCTGGAATGCCGCGAGCTGGGCGCCATCAATATCGGTGGTGCGGGCAAAATCGTTGCCGACGGCAAAACATTTGCGCTCGATAAACTGGACTGCGCCTACCTGCCAATGGGAACCAAGTCGGTTGCCTTCGAAAGCAACGACGCCAAAACGCCGGCTAAGTTTTATTTCTTGAGCTGCCCGGCGCACTCGGCGCATCCCGCCACGATGTTGAAGGCCAAAGACGCCTCGCCCGTCGCGCTCGGTTCGCAAGCCACGGCCAACAAACGGACCATTTACAAATTCATCCACCAGGGCGGCATCCAAAGCTGCCAGTTGGTCATGGGCTTTACCGCGCTCGACGAAGGCAATGTTTGGAATTCCTTCCCGCCGCACACGCACTGGCGCCGCACGGAAATCTATTTTTATTTCGATCTCGGTGAAAAAATCCTCACGCATTTCCTGGGCGAACCGCAGCAGACGCGGCATTTGTTCATGCACAACGAACAGATAGCCCTCTCGCCCAACTGGTCCATCCATTGCGGTTGTGGCGAAGGGAATTACAAATTCATCTGGGGCATGGCCGGCGAAAACCAGGTCTTCGACGACATGGACCCCGCGAAACCGTTGGACCTGCGATGAAACGTTTTAAAGACAAAGTGGTGGTCGTGACCGGCGCCAGCCGGGGCATCGGCCAGGCGATTTGCGAGGCGTTTGCGCTCGAAGGCGCCAAAGTCGTGGGCGTGGCGCGTAGCGGCCTGAACGAAACCGGCGCCAAATGCGACGGCGCGGAATTTGTGCCGCTGCACGCTGATTTGAGCACGGGCACGCAAAAGGCTGCCGCGGATTTAATGGATAAAGTCCTGAAGCAAGCCGGGCGCATTGACGTGCTCGTGAACAACGCGGGCATCATTCGCCGCGCGCCGGCGGTGGATTTTTCGGAAAAAGATTGGGACGATGTTTTGCGCACGAATTTATCCAGCCCGTTTTTTCTCTGCCAGGCCGCGGCCAAATGGTGGCTCACTGAAGGGCGGGAAAAATCGTCGCCCGCCACACGCCTGAAGATCATCAACATCGCCTCGCTGCTTTCTTTCCAAGGCGGTATTTTGGTTCCCGCCTACACCGCGAGCAAACACGGCATCGCCGGGGTTACCAAAGCCCTCGCCAACGAATGGGCGAAGGAACGCATCAACGTCAACGCCATCGCGCCCGGTTATATTGCCACGGAAAACACGCAAGCGCTCCGTGACGACCCCGTCCGCAGCAAGAGCATCCTCGACCGCATTCCCGAATCCCGCTGGGGAAAACCCGAAGACATCGCCGGCGGCTGCGTCTTCCTGGCTTCAAATAGTTCGGATTATCTGAACGGTGCGATTCTTAACATTGATGGTGGCTGGCTGGGACGTTGAGTTCCTCCCCTCCTCCGTCTTGTCAATCCCCCAAAAGAATCGCCTCGCCACGGCTTGCCTGTCGGGCCCCAGGACTTATACTCAGCGCCTTATGACCCGCACTACCTGCTTTTCGTTCCTGTTCGCATTGATGTTACTGCCGAGTCTCCACGGCCAAACTCCATTGGCCGACCCGCATGCGCTTTACCTCGACCCCAGCCAGCCGATTGAAAAGCGCGTTGACGATTTGCTTTCGCGCATGACACCGGAGGAAAAAATCGCCATGGTCCATGCGGACTCAAAATTTTCCACGGCTGCAATTCCGCGCCTGGGCATTCCGTACCGCTGGATGTCCGACGGCCCGCTGGGCGTGCGCGAGGACATCTCCCACGATAGCTGGAACGCCGCCGGCCACACGGATGATTATTCCACCGCCATGCCCGCCGGTATTTGCCTCGCCGCCACCTGGGATCCCGAGCTGGCTTATGCTGAAGGCCAGGCCATCGGCCAGGAAGCCCGCGCGCGCGGCAAAGACATCATGCTCGGCCCGGGCGTCAACATCTACCGTACGCCTCTCTGCGGGCGCAACTTCGAATACTTTGGCGAAGACCCGTTCCTATCGTCGCGCATGGCGGTCGGCTACATCCAAGGCGAACAATCGCAGGACATCTCTTCGTGCGTGAAACATTTTGCCCTGAACAACCAGGAGTTTGAGCGTGGCAGCATTGACGTGGAAATTGATGAACGTGCCCTGCGCGAAATTTATCTGCCCGCGTTCCGCGCCGCCGTGCAGGAAGGCGGCGCCTGGAGTGTGATGGGCGCTTACAACCAGTTTCGCGGCCAGCATTGCTGCGAGAACGATTACCTGCTCAACGAAATTTTGAAAAAGGAATGGGGTTTCAAAGGCCTCGTCATGTCGGATTGGGGCGGCGCGCACAGCACGCGTGAATGCGCGCTGTACGGCCTCGACCTCGAAATGGGCTCGTCCCAGCCGTATAACGAATATTATCTCGCCCAGCCCTATCTCGATGGCATCAAGAGCGGTGAATTTCCCATGTCCGGCCTGGACGACAAAGCCCGGCGCAACTTGCGCGTGATGTTCGCGACGCACGTCTTTGACCCCGGCCGCACCAACGGCTCGCTCAACACGCCCGCCCATCAAATGGTCTCGCGCCGCGTAGCCGAGGAAGGAATCGTTTTGCTCAAGAATGAAAACAACATTCTCCCGCTTGATCCCGCGCAAATCAAAACCATTGCCGTCATCGGCGAAAATGCCGTTCGCCTCCAGGCCCACTACGGTGGCAGCTCGGAAATTAAATCATTCTACGAAATTACTCCGCTGCAAGGACTTGTGAAGCGTGCTGGCCGTGACGTCAACATCGTTTTTTCCGAGGGTTACGAAAAAGGAGGCAGCCCTGACCTGGCGGACCGCGCCGTGGCCGCCGCCAAAGCGGCCGACGTCGTCATTTATGTGGGCGGATTGAACAAGGACGCAGGCGGCGATTGCGAAGGCGCCGACCGCAAGAATTTCAAGTTGCCCTACAACCAGGATGAGTTGATTCAAAAAATCGTCGCCGCCAATCCAAAGACGATTGTCGTCCTCCTCGGCACGCCGGCGGAAATGGATGCGTGGGTAGACCAGGTACCGGCCGTGTTGCAGGCGTGGTACGGAGGGCTCGAAGCCGGCAACGCGCTCGCGGCCATCCTGTTCGGGGACGCGAATCCTTCGGGCAAGCTCCCCTGCACCATCCCGAAGAAATTGGAAGATTCCCCCGCGCACGCCCTCGGCACATATCCCGGCACGAACGGCGTCGTGACCTACAAAGAAGGTTTGCTTGTCGGCTACCGCTGGTTCGATACGAAAAACATCGCGCCGCAATTCCCCTTCGGCCATGGCCTGAGCTATACGAGCTTTAAATACTCCAACCTGAAATTGATTGTGGATGGCGACGATGACAGCGCTGTGGTCACCGCCCAATTCGACATTCACAACACCGGCAGCCGCGCCGGGGCGGAAGTCGCCCAGCTTTATGTCCACGAAAACGGGCCCGACCTGCCGCGCCCGGAAAAAGAATTGAAAGGCTTCAAGCGCGTCTATTTGCAGCCGGACCAGACTGTGACCGTTTCCATTCCCTTAAGCAAAACGGCCTTTGGCTACTATGACCCCACAAGGAAAAGCTGGGTCGCCCAAAAGGATGACTTCAAAATCCTTGTCGGCGGTTCCTCTCGTGATATTCAATTATCGGACAGTTTCAAGCTGCCGGCCACACTGACGTTTAATTAGGCGGCCATTTTACCACAAGGATGCGTCTCTCGTTATGGAAACGTGACTCCTGGTTGTCCACGCACTGCCGCCCTCGAACGTTTGTACAAGACCTTGGGACTTGAAACCCAAAACCGATTCATCAATGATGTCGCATTCATCCGCGGTTGCCCACGGATGTCGCACAACTCTATGAAAATAAAATTGTTAAACCGCATCAGCTTTTTCGCGGCATTGTTTTTCCTCATCTCCCATGCGCCCCTGCGCGCGCAATCGGACCTCTACGACATTACGCCGCAAAACGTCCTCGATGTGATGCAGCGTGTCGCGGACTGGCAACTGGCCAATCCCTCGGCGCATAAGCCGACCGATTGGACCCAAGCCGCCGGCGATGCCGGGTTCATGGCGCTGGCAGGCATTTCCGGAGACCCCAAATATCGCGACGCCATGACGGCCATGGGCAACGCCAACGGCTGGCAACTCGGCCCCCGCCGCTATCATGCGGACGACTACTGCGTCGGCCAGACGTATGCGGAACTTTATTTCCTTTATCGCGAGCCGAAAATGATCGCGCCCACCCGTGAACGGTTTGATTATATCCTCGCCAATCCGTCCACTGCCCAGAGCCTGCTTTTCAACCAGCCGGGCAACAAAGAGCGCGAGGTTTGGTCATGGTGCGACGCGCTTTTCATGGGTCCGCCAGCGTGGATGCGGCTTTATGCCGCCACGGATGATCCGCGTTATATGGATTTCGCGATCACAAATTGGTGGCGCGCGACAGACTTTCTTTACGACAAAGACCAGCATCTGTATTTCCGCGACAGCACCTACTTCGATAAAACCGAACCGAACGGCCAGAAAGTTTTTTGGAGCCGCGGCAACGGCTGGGTCATCGCCGGCCTGGTGCGCGTGCTGCAATATCTGCCGATGAACTATCCCGATCGCCCGCGCTTTGAGCAACTGTTCAAAGACATGGCGGCGAAAGTTCTCCAATGCCAGCAACCGGATGGCCTGTGGCATTCCGGCCTGTTGGACCCCAGCGATTATCCGAAGGAAACCAGCGGCTCGGCCTTTTTCACTTATGCGCTCGCCTGGGGCATCAACCAGGGACTGCTCGACCGCGCCACCTACGAACCGGCGGTAGACAAAGCCTGGATGGCATTGGTCAGTTGTGTAAATGCCGATGGCAAGCTCACCTCCGTCCAGCCCATGGGTGCGGACCCGAAATCGTTTGATCAGGATTCCACGGAAGTTTACGGCGTGGGCGCATTTTTGCTGGCAGGCAGCGAAGTGTATAAGATGATCATTTTGGAACACACCAAACCGGTCCTCGTCAGCGTTACCAATCCTTCGAGCTTTCGCCGCGATTGTGAGACGGTGGAAATTCATTCGGACGCCCCCTCCGGTTTTACGAGGGGCCTCGCAGGCGTGATGGATGGCGTTTCTTCCCGCATTTTGGATGTGCAACTCTATGCATCCGAACCGGGCCAGCCGGAAAACAAGTTGCTCTTCCAGGCTGACCTCGCACCCGGTGAGACGCGCACGTATTACCTCCTGAATCCTTCCGTGCTGCCCGCCGTGCCGCAACCGATTGTCAAAACCTTTGCCCGCTATGTGCCGGAGCGTTTTGACGATTATGCCTGGGAAAGCGACCGCATCGCGCACCGCATCTACGGCCCGGCGCTGGAAACCTGGCAGCGGGAACCGCTCACGGACAGCGGCGTGGATGTCTGGGTCAAACGCACCCGCGCCCTCATCGTCGACCAGATGTACAGCACGATGAACCTTTTCAATACCAACGGCCCTTCGCAGGATGATTTCAAAGTAGGCCACACGCGTGGCGACGGCGGACTCGGCATTTGGAATAACGGCACCAATTACGTTTCCAAAAACTGGCATGCGCAGCAGCTCATCACCACCGGCCCCATCCGCTCTGAATTTGTGCTGACTTACGAAGCCTGGGACGCCGGCAGCGGCCGCATGGTTTCTGAAAAGAAACGCATCAGCATTGACGCCGGCTCCAACCTGAGCCGCGTGGAAAGCACGCTCGACAGCGATGATAAATCACCCTTGCAGGTCGGCGTCGGACTGACTGAACGGCCAGGTGAGAATATTTTCGTTTCCGACAGCGCGCCGGAAATTGATTCCTGGGAGAACTCCACGGCTAAAGGGCTCTGGGTGCAAACGCCCACCTGGATGACCTATTGGCAACCGCAGGACTTCGTTAAGGGCGTCATTGCTACGGCGATTATCATGCCGAAAAACAGCATCGAAACCTACACGAATGACAATCCCACCCTGCCCGAAAGCAAATTCGAGGCACCGACCCATACGCTGGGCGAAGGCCAGCCGGGATTACGCAGCATCCTGGCCATTGTGCCGGCGCAAGTCGGCACGCCGCTGGTTTATTATTTCGGCGCGGGCTGGAACGAGAGCGGTGATTTCCCCAATGCGGCAAACTGGAACAATTATGTCCGCCGCTTCGCCCAGCGCGTAGATGAACCGCTGCATGTGAACGTTGGGAAGTAAAACTGCTGGGGCGAGAGCCACGCGTGGCCTCCGTCGAGCCCTGACTTTGGGGGATTATCCCGCTCCAAACGATTTCTGGGCAGTTACGCTATCCGACGCACGACCAAATACTTCATTGTAGGGCCGCGCTCCTGCGCGGCCGTCTTCCAGGACATTTACACTTTTACCCCCGCAATCACCTTCATTGCCTCCGCCGTCAGCGCGGCAATTTGGGCCCAGGCCTTTTCTGAAACGAGCTTGCCCTCCGCCATCCATGAACCGCCAACCGCCGCCACATGCGGCACCGCGAGATAATTCGGCAGCGTCGCCGCCGTGATGCCGCCGGTGGGAATGAACTTCACGCCGGTATGGCTGAACGGCCCGCCCAGCGCCTTCAGCGCGTTGACTCCGCCAAACGTTTCCGACGGGAAAAATTTCAGGTGTTTGCAGCCGAGGTCCAGCGCTCCCATGATTTCCGTTGGCGTAATGACGCCGGGAAACATCGGTAAATGATGCGCGTTCGCCGCCTTCAGGACGGACTCTCGCAGCCCGGGCGACACACCGAATTGCGCCCCGGCATCCACGGCCGCCTTGACGTTGTCCGCCGTCAACAACGTGCCTGCACCTACGACGGCATTTGGCAGTGCCTTGCGAATGCGCGCGATGGATTCCGCCGCGACCGCCGTGCGAAAAGTGACTTCAATGCAATTCAACCCGCCGGCCAGCAGCGCCTCGGTCAGCGGCACAGCATCTTCCGGCTTATGGATGACCGCCACGCAGACCAGCCGATGCTTGAGAAAAGATTCAACGTTCATGATGCAAAAGATATGAAAAATTCGTCCTCGGCCACAGATTTTTATTTTTAATTTTGCTGCCACGCGTGGCTTTTTAATTTTTAATTTGCCTATGAACATCCGAGTTGAACACATTGCCCTCGTGGCCAAAGACCCCGTCGCCCTGAAAAACTGGTACGAGCGCGTGCTCGGGGCCAAAGAAGTTTTCAATAATGGCCAAACACCGCCCACCTATCTCGTTTCCCTGAACAACGTTTGGTTTGAAATCTACGCGGCGGAAAAATCAGTGCCGGACACCACCAACAACAAACTCGCCGGCTTCCGCCATCTCGCCTTGCGCGTGGATTCATTGGATGAAGCCAAAGCCGAACTCGAAAAACGCGGCGTGAAATTTACTGAAGCGGAACGGCAGGCCGCCGGCGGAGGACGGATTTTATTCTTTGCCGATTGCGAGGGAAACCTGCTTCATTTCGTCGAACGCACGAAAGATTCTAAGTTGGCCTGACAATAAATTTTCTTGGAATTATATCTCTCACAAACAATGAAAACTGCACGTTGCGCTGTTCGCTAAGCAAATGTGGAAAATTGTGGTAGGGCTGCGCTGCTGCGCAGCCGTCCGCCCAAATTTTTAACTATTCGTTAACTGCACAATCCCGAATTTCCTTAAATTTTAAAATTTAAAGGCCCACAAAATGCTGAGATAAAGGGCACAGCATGAAGTTGTGGATAAAAATTGGCGCAGCCGGCCTGGCATTCGTGCCCTTGGCCTTGTATTTCTTGTCGGGATTTTTGGTCGCCAACGGACTCCTTCCTGAAAATATCGGCCGGGTCATCGCTATCGGTTGTGCGATCTTTAATTTTCCCGCCTTCATGCTCGTCTACCTGGTGGAATCATTTCAGGCAAACAGAACGATCGAATTTCTCGTCCTCCTTGGTTCAACATTCCTGTGGTCTTCGTTTTTGGCCTGGTTCTTTTGGCAGATGGCCAAAGAATTCCTCGGCGAAAATGAACCTGAATTTGAGACAAATCCTGAAAGGGCAAAATACGATTGGAGTGGTTTTTGGGTTAGATTTGTGATCGGCTTTGTCCTTGGATTTTTGGTGGGATGGCGCTTTGTAAGGTATTCAACGAGCATAACGACCTGTTTGATTGCCATGACCGTTACGGGACTGTTTTGTGGCCTGGCCTATGGACTTTACCGGCCAAATTTTTGGGCGCGTTAATTACTCTTTCTTCGTCCGCACCAGCAGGAGCGGAATGGACGTCTTATGCCGCACCTGCGTAATCGTGCTTCCATGAAGAATATCGCCGAAAAGCCGATGCCCATGCCCCGCCATGGCAATTAAATCGCACTTGAGGGTTTCCGCGGCCTTGATGATTTCCACCGGCGGGCTGCCATAGGCCAGTTTAATTTCCGCCGGGATTTCTGCCGTTAAAAATTCCGCCTGCACCCGCCTCAGATAAGCAGTGTCCTCCGTAATCTCCGGGCTCACGGCGTCCTCCCCATAAGTCCGCGCGGCCCAGCCGTCCGCCACGTGCAACAGCATCAGTTTACTCTGCGCCTGTTTGGCCAGGAGCTTCACATGCTCGATGAGCGCGCGGTCGCACGCCGTGCCGTCCAAGGTGACCAGGATGAGTTTATACATGGCCGGGATTATTTGCCGACGATGACCTGCCACGCTTCTTTGAGCGCCTCGGGCAGGCCCCACACGTCCATCACGGTAATCAGGATGGCGCTGGCCCAGCCGGCAATCAATAAAAACCAGCCGAGCCGCCACATACCCATGCGCCGGCGCGAACTGGTAAAGTGCATCAGGGGAAACATCGCCAGCGGCAGTTGCAGCGCGAGAATCACCTGGCTCAACGTCAGCAGGTCATTGACGCTGCTGTTTCCGCGAATGCCAATAATAAGTACTGCCGGGATAATCGCCAGCAGCCTGGTAATCATCCGCCGCAGCCACGGCGCGATGCGCCATTGCATGAAGCCTTCCATGACCACCTGCCCTGCGAGCGTGCCAGTAATGGTGCTGCTCTGCCCGCTGGCCAGCAGTGCAATCCCGAACATCGTGCTGGCCGCCACCGTTCCCAGCAGCGGCGCCAGCGTATAATAGGCCACGCGGATCCAGTCCGTGTCTCCGTTAAACGAGTAAACCTGTCCGCCCGCCGCCGTGACGCTGTTTTTGCCAAAGAAGACCGTTGCCGCCAAAATGAGGATCGCGGCATTGACAAAAAAAGCACCGAGCAACGACGTCGTTGAATCAATCGTATTGAAACGGATGGCGCTGCGGATGGATGCTTCGTCCTTTTGCAACTTGCGGCTTTGGACGAGTGCCGAGTGCAGGTACAAATTATGCGGCATCACCGTCGCCCCAATAATACCAATGGCGACAAACATCATTCCAGCCTGGGCGAGGCTGGGAACAAACAGCGCACGCCCCATTTCCAAAAATTCCGGCCGCGTTTGGGGCAGGACAAAAATCTCGATGAAATAACACACACCAATGGTCAGCACGAGCAATGCTATGACCGCTTCAATGGTCCGCATCCCGAATCGCTGCAACGCCAGCAATAGTAAAACATCGAATCCGGTGATAATGACCGCCCATAAAAGCGGGATGTGAAAGAGGAGGTTGAGCGCCACGGCGCTGCCCAGCACTTCCGCCAGGTCGCACGCCCCGATAGCGATCTCGCACATTAGCCATTGCGGCCAGCGCATCCAGTGCGGATACCATTCGCGGCAGCATTGCGCCAGGTCCTTGCCCGTAACCACCCCGAGGCGCGCGGCAATCACCTGCAAAAAAATCGCCATGACGCTCGCCAGCCCAACCACCCATAGCAATCCGTACTTGAATTGCGCCCCGGCCTGCAGGTCCGTGCCCCAATTGCCCGGGTCCATGTAACCGACACTGACTAAAATCGCCGGACCCACGAACGCCCGCCATTTGCTCCAAAACCCCGCCTGTGGCGCCGGCACGGGCACGCTGCCGTGCACGTTTTCCAGCGAGAGATTCGTCCGGTCGGACGTAGTGGACCCCGCTGAATTCACCAGGTTTTTCTCCGTGTCGGTCTTCAGGCTCATTCTATTCGGATTTTCCCATCATAAATATGTAGCTTATGATACAACTGCCGCCCCGTGTGTCAATTAAAAAATGTAGCCTATGTTACAAATTTAAGCCTCGACTTAAATGACGCATGGATTACGTTGGGGCATGCCGCGAACAAAACAAAAATCCACCCCGCGCCTACATGCCCAGGCGGAGAGCTTCCATCGTTCGCGCCGTGATCGCGCCTCGGAAATTGCCCAGGATTACGTCGAGGCCATTGCTGATTTATCCACCTCCCTGGGCGAGGCGCGCGTCACCGACCTCGCCCGGCGCCTGGGCGTCACGCATGTGACCGTCAACCGCACGCTCGGGCGGCTGCAACAGGCCGGCTACGTGCATACCAAACCCTATCGCGCGATCTTCCTGACCGACAGCGGCAAAAAGCTGGCCGAAGAATCCAAAAAACGCCACGAAACCGTGGCGGCATTTTTGCGTTCCCTGGGTGTCTCTGAAAAGATTTCTGAACTGGACGCCGAAGGCATCGAACATCACGTCAGCCCCGAAACCCTGGCAGCATTCGAACGGATGTTGAAGAAATAATTTTGCCTCAACTGGCAAAAAAAATCGCCCCGCCAATTACGGCGGGGCGACGTGTTTAAAGGTGAAACGAATTATTGCGTGCTGACGCGATAATAGTAATTGTCTCCGTCCGGCGCATCATGGATTTCCATGTAGGTGCCGTTGCCAACCACCGTAGCAACTGTGGTCCATTGCGCCGGGAACACCGTCGCCGAGCGCTGGATCAGATACGTCTTGCCGCTCACGGTGGGCCAATAGATCACATGGTCTTGCGGTCCTTGCGCCATCGGCTGGTCCGTGCCTTCATTCAACACCGACGTCGGATCCAGCGGATCCAGGCCGGCATGGAATTTCTGGTAATTGTTCATGCCCGTGCCATCGGCATCCGCATTGGAAACGGACAATTCATTATAAATGGTTCCGAAGTAACGCAAGCGCCACGAATCCGGAATGCCGTCGCCGTAAGAGGAACTCGAGCGATTCGACAGTGTGATTAACCCGGTGAGAGTTTTCCGGGGGAAGCACAAGAGACCGCTGGGCGATGCCGAAGCCGTATCAAAGTGAATCGCATACGAAGATGAAGCCGTGGCGTTTGCCGGGATGGTTACCGTCAAATAGCCGATGTTCGCGTTTCCGCTCAGCCCCGGCAGTTGATACGGCATCACCCCTGAACCCGGCATCCAGGCCGCCGCGTAGTTGCCGTTCCCATGCGAGTCCGAGCCGAACGGTGCCGTTGATCCGAACGCCGTGCCCAATGCCGCATTGGGAGTGAAGCTGACGGGCACCGTCAAAGCCGGTGAACCGTCCAGTGGCACGACATTGAGATTCAGCATCACCATGCGCATCGGATAAGGCCCAAAGATCGAGGCATTGATGGGAATCGTCAGCGTCTGGCCCGCGGAAGCCAGGAAATCCGTGCTGGAGAAATTCACGCAGGGTGTATTAGTAATCGAGACGAGCGCCGCCGCATTTAGCTTCCCGGACGCGGATTGTTGCCCGGCCGACTCGGTGGCAAATTTCACCGCTGTGGCCAGGTTCGGAGTGGTT